>CAYGQI010000001.1:0-24469 GCA_964351925.1 uncultured Anaerolineales bacterium
ACGTAGTGCGCCAGTGCCGTAGAGCCAAGCTCCACTGTTGCACTGGTACCACATCTCGCCCTGAACGTCGCAGTGCTTAGGGGGCTCGGGCGTGGGCTCGTCAGTCGGCACCGGCGTAGCCGTCGGCTCGTCAGTGGGCACTGGCGTAGCTGTGGGCGGGATAGGTGTGGCCGTGGGCGGAACGGGCGTAGCGGTGGGGGTGGCACAGTTTACCTGGCGAGTCTCACAGATCAGATGCCCTCGACAATCCCCGTCTTGCCACCCATGCCACAGGGTCCTGTGCTCCGTGTGGCAAGTTGGCGGACAGGCAAGCGCGATGACTGGCACAGCGATCAGCACCAGTCCCAGGATAAGTCCAAACCATTTCTTCATCTTTCCTCCTTATTTGGCTACGAGAACGGCAATCGACAGGGCAGACGCCAGGGCGAACTCAAGCATCATTCCAAGCCCCAGCACCGTATTGTCGATTGAGGCGAAGGCACCACAAACAACGGTGGCGGCTCCAATCAGCACAACAATCGCTAACGCCTTCTTCATTTCGTCTCCTTTCAGACATTGTCCTCGATAGGTTTGTCCACATCGAAGAACGGAACATCAGCGGTCGCCCCGCGGGGCCACTGAGATCGGGTCAACAGGTCCCGCATCGTCCCTACCGGCACGACGACGAACCTCCTTCCTTGGCGCATGGCCAGATCAAGGTCATACCACAGGTCCATCCCATCCATGACCTTGTGGTAGCGCATCTTCTTACGGGTCATCCCTTGCCCCCCAGAAGCCTCGCCAGCCTGCTTGTCGTGGCCAGCACATCGAGCCTCAGCTGGAGACTGTCTCTCTCAGCTACCAGCTTGTCGTGTGCCGAGATGATAGGGCCCGCTTCAAGCAGAAGATCGTACACCTGATTGAAGAAGCGGTAGTCCACGTCCTGATTGAACCGCGTCTTCAAGTCATACGACGTTTGGCGCACGATCTGATTGGCGTGGAGGGCCTCACGTACCCTAGCCTTCAGTGTTCTAGGCATGCTTCTTCTCCTTTCTCTCCGACTTCTCCAGCCCGCAGTAGGGGCACTCATCCTCCCACAAGTACTCAAGAGCGTGAGTAATTTTGCACATGTGAAACCACATCTGTTGTGCGGCAGCTTTCATGTCATCACTCCTGCCAGGAAGCGGCGTAGGTCCTCGCCACGTCCCGTTCTCAAGAAGTCGGCTGGGTCTTTCAGGTCGTCACGGTATGGTAGACGGTGCACCACTGCACGTCCTCCAAGAGCAGATGCGTGGGTCTGGGCCTGTTCTTCTTCACCGAGATCGGGCACGAACACCACACCTCCTCCATACGCCCTGAGCCACTCGGGCTTGAAACTTCCCTTACCACATGTAGGAGTACATACTGCGTACCCGAGCTCGTCAAGTGCGAGAGCGTCAAACATCCCATACACCACCGCCCTTGTACTCTTGGTGTTGAACCTGTGCCAGTTAGGCACGTACATCATGGCGGTCTGACCCGAGGGCTGGATGAACCGAAGCAGCCCACCACTCGCCTTCTCAACATGCGTATCCGCCCTCAAGATCAGACCCTCCACTTCCCCATCGGGGTTGGTCACAGGGATCGTATACCAGCCATTGTGCCACCCCAGTACGCAGGGCTCAATCCGGCTACTCACGCCCCGCATCTCCAGATACCAGCATAGGCTGTCATGCTTCATCAACACGTCATGGCACTCGAAAGCAAACCTGGACTTACCTTCTCTTGTAGTGGGCAGCTTCGGTGCATTCCAACTTACGCTGGCTGGCTCCTCACTCCTCCGCTTCGGACTCTCCCTCTTGAGATCGTTATAGAGGTCCCTCAGTATGCCCTCCTGACCACAGGCTAGGCACCTGAAGGTCTCATCATCGTAGGCGATGAGAGAGGGCCGATTGTCGTCATGGTAGGGGCACGACATCGTAGCATACCGACGCGCGCCACGCTTGAACACACGCGATCGCGGCCTCAAGCGAAGGATGTCATCCAACCCTACCACAGTCATGGGCTACTTCTTCCCCTTCTTGACAGGTGCCTTCTTGGCGGCTGGCTTACGGGCCTTCCTACGAGGGTCCATGCCTGGGCCAAGAGGCAGCATTTCCTTCACCCATCCGTTCTCAACCTTGACTTGGAAGGCCACGTCCCGCTCCAGCAACAGCTCTTCCACATCGTCCAAGATGGTCTGTCCATAGGGAAGGTTGTCCACAGCGAAGTCGTAGCCCGCTCTTTCCATGAAACCCTGAAGCGTCTTGACAAAGCGAGGCGCTCCGACCAGCTTGAAGTTGCCATCCGGGGCCTTCTCAAAGAGATGGTCCAGCGTGATCGCATACTCTAGGTCAGCTTCCGGCCCAACGATGATGGGCAGGATGGCCGTGAACGTCAGGCGTGCGGGCTCAGGCCACGATCTGCCATTCGGATGATCCTTGTCCGGGGGCAGTGTCACCTTCTTGGCCTCTCGGCGTTTCACGTTGATGGCACCATCGTTGTTACGTACAAACTTGCTGAAGCGAACAGGGAACACGCCCTCAAAGGGGCGCACCGAGTACACCTTGTTGTTGCCCGAGTTCAGGCTGACATACAAGCCCTGTCCCGACTTGATGTTCTCCGGCGCATCGGAGATCGCGAACTCTCGAGCCGTGCCTCCCTCATCATCGAAGAGCACATGCACGGAGCGGGCGGTGACGCGCACGGTTGCCCGGCCCGACTTCCCATACTCACGAACGACTTCCACATCGGTTCCCATGCTACTTCCTCCTTGTCTTGGACTGATCCGGCTTGGACTTCATGATCTCGAACCGTTCTCCCTGAGCCTCATGATCTGCCTTGAGAAGAGCGGTACCAACCTTGGAGATGACCAGCGCCAGCCCATCGGGGGTCAGAGTGAAACCTGTCGCGTCAGCCACGAACTCATAGGTCAGGGGGATGGGCACCTCCACGAACAGGTCTACCTTGGGCTCCAATTGCAGGTCCCCCTTCTTGTTTGAGTCTGCGTGGGGCCACACACTCACAACCTTGAACGTGACGATCTTCTTAGATGTGGGCACGGCTCACCTCCCCATATGTGTCCCACAGCCAACAGTCGCCCCATAGCTTCTTGCGCTCATCCTCATCTTGCTTCCAAAGCACGAGTAGTGCCTTACCCATCTTGGTGAGTTCGGCTCCGGTCATGACCCCCGCCACCACCTTGCAGGCATAAGCCATGCGCACTCCCATCAGACGGGCGACCTCCTCCTCTCCAAGCCAGAAGAAGTGCTGTTGGGAATCCCACAACTTGGCCCGGTTGTACTGCTTGCCCAACTTGGCCGTCCACTTGGCCTTGGCCTTGATGCAGGCGATGGCGAACCCAAGGGCTGGGCTGTCCTTGTCCCCCCTCGACTTCTGGGCCATACCGTGCATGACACCATTGCCATACACCACGTAGGTAGCCCTCTCGTTCCTGCGCACACGTACTAACATCTCAATCCTCCTCTCTCAGTCTTGTGATGATCAGTTGCATGATGGACGTGTACTCGTTGACACCCAACGCGGACTTCATCGTCTCCCTCTTTTGCTCAATGAGGTAGTTGATGTCCTCATCGACCGTGCCTCGTGCTACCGGATACCAGATGTTGACCGGAAGTATCTGGCCACGTCTGTGTAGTCGGCCCTCGGCTTGTTCTTCCTTGGCGCTCGTCCACTCCCTCTCTACGATGAGCATGTTGGAGCAGTCGTTGACGCCCATTCCGAACATGTCGATCCCCTCACCACCAGCACTACTGACGATGAGAACCCTTGGCAGGGCTGCTTGCTGAAAGTTCTTGGCGATGATGTCGCGTTGTCTCGGCGTGGTATCCCCAATGATACACCCAATCCCGTAGTCATGCAAGCCCTTCTTGAGTGTCTCGACTACGGTCTTGTGGTGAGCATACACTACAAGCTTCTTAGTTGGCTCCGATTCATCCAGAAACTCCTTCGCCCAGTCCAGCGCAATCTGTGCCTTGCCGATGCCCACCACTTCTCTCAGCGCGGTCAGCCGATCGAGAGCGTTGACGAAGTAACCCTTACTCTCTGGGTGTAGCGCCTTGAGGGCACTTGAGACCTGCTTGCGAACGTCGTTGTACTGCTTCTTGTTCGGGATGACAACGGGCAGGATGGTTCGGGTCAGCGGCGGCAGTTGAGTCATGACCTCGGACTTGAGGCGGCGTATCATGTAGGGCTTCAGCCGAGCCTTCAACTCCTCGACGTTGGACACCCAGTCGAATCGCTTGTAGCCCCATTGGTCGCCCCCACAGTAGCGTATACCGAAGTCCCACCAGCTGTTCCAGGCTGCTGGATTGATCAGGTGAAGCATGTTGAACATCTCGATAGGTCGGTTCAGGAACGGCGTGCCCGACAGTCCCATCAGCATGGGGGCTGTTCGGCAGTACAGCTTAGCTGCTCGTGTACGTTGTGCCTTTGGGTTCTTGATATAGTGGCATTCATCCAGAACGATCAGCTCGGGGCTCAGGTCGATGAGCTCAGCACTTCGAATGGTAGCGATGTCGTAGGTCATGACCCAAGCTGGGGACACAGGATCGATGGGCACCTTACCCGTCTCAACGATCTGGGCTTCCTTGCCTGCCCATGTCATGATCTCGCGTTGCCACTTGTAGAGCACGTTGGCTGGGCAGACAACGAGCAGGGCAGACACGTCGGCCTCCTTCGCATAGATCAGAGCTTCGACGGTCTTACCTAGTCCGACGTCATCTGCAATCAGGGCACGGCCTCGTGTCTCGTGCAGGAACTTGACCGCGGCCCGCTGGTATGGATACAGCCGCTTGTCTCCGCCCGCTCGAACCTTGGAGCTCTGCTTGGCCAGCGCCTTGCCTGTCTGGGCCAGCTTCTCAAGCTCAGGTGAGCTGAGTCCAAGCGTGTCCATGATCGCTTGGGCATGCCACGGCGAGGCCGGAACGAACCAGTGCTTGTAGGGCGTGACACGAAACTGCCTGTCGGGCAGCGTCTTGACCTTGCCCACCAGCACTGGGTCATAGCCGAACGTGATAAGGATTCGATCTCCCTCGATGGTTGCTTGCAGACGCGCCTCCAGTTCGATTCTACCACGGCTTTGAGCGTTGTCAAGTTGACAATAACGACTTGACAATAACACGCCTACGTATGATTCATTATAATGTTCTTAGGCGAGGCGCGAGAGCGCCGAGCTGAACAAGCTCAAGAGATGAACTAGATATCAGAGGATACTACGTGACCCCCGAAGATCAAGAAGTCTGGGACCTGTTCACCCCTCGGCATGCGTCCGGCCCAATCTGTGCCCGCTGTTCAATCAGGCGGGCCGTTTGCATCCACGAGATCGAGCCTAGGTCCATGCGTGCTGACTGGCTGGCTCCCGAGAATCGCATCACCCTGTGCCACGAATGCCACGCTCATGTCACGTTCTTG
This sequence comes from uncultured Anaerolineales bacterium, assembly GCA_964351925.1. Lineage (GTDB taxonomy): Bacteria > Chloroflexota > Anaerolineae > UBA7937 > B3-Chlor > JAUVXJ01. The sequence continues at coordinate 5,431 of CAYGQI010000001.1, forward strand.
GCCTCCTCTCTGGCATCGACCCATCTCCAGGCGTGCAGGAAGAGAACCCTGCTCATGCTGGGTAGGCTTGAGACCCCTACCCCACTCGTGGTAGAATGAGGGTAGGACTGACCCCTCCGAAAACAGGGTCGCGGGCAGGGTGAGCGTACACATCCCAAACCCATAGAATGAGAAACGGATGACCCTGCCCGCACCATCACAACTGAAAGGCCGCTAGGGGCCTGCCTCGATCAAGCCACACACTGCGTGACGGCGTAGTGACCTGAAACCTCTGGCTCGCAAGGTTGGAGGCCAAGTCCATGACGGTGGAGCCGCAAGGTGTCTACCTAGCTGGTGGGGTGGTGAGGGGCAAGAAGGGGCTAGCCTGTCCCGAGGCTGGCCCTTTCACTTGCATGCCCTACCACAATTATGGTAAGATGATAGTGCAGGACAGCGCATCCTGCGGCGTACCTCCTTTCGCCAGAGCCCTCGGTAGACTTCCCCTCAGTCGAGCCGAGGGCTCAACGCTTCTCCTCCCCTGCGAGGGCGGGCTTTCCACTACCATCACAGACCCACCCCCATCCAGAATAGTGCTTTCGGAACTTCCCCGTTGGGGTTACATACGCCAGTCCTCTGCATACTGGGCACTCAACCATTGGCGTAAGGCGCACCTTCTTGTGCTTCACTTCCCCTCCCCTGCGAGGGCGGAGCGGCCAAGGGCCACTTCTCTTTCCACTCGCAAATCCTCCAGCCGCTTCTTGTCCAACTCCCATCCCTGTCTGTATCCTTCTGCAAGCGTTTCGGCCACAGCCTTCTCGTATAGGGTAATGTCCCATGCGTCGGCGGCGGCAAACAGGAACGGCGCACCCTCACGGCTAAAGCGTTCGTCGGCCCATTCCCTCAGCGTCTCCGGCGTCGGCGTCGGCGTCATTTCTCCTCCCTTTCCAGGACGGCCTCAATGCCCGTTACCATCCCGCGCATGTGTTCGTGGCGCAAGCATGTTAGGCATGGGCTATACATCGGCGTCTGGAACCTGTTGCCCTCGCTATCCATGCCCTGCGACATAAAGAGGTGTAGAGACTGATGGCAGGAGGAGCATATGGCATCCTTAGTGAGCGTCTCCGGCGTCGGCGTCATTTCTCCTCCCACCACTTGGCCAAGCTGGTCAGTAGCCCGGTGTAAAACCCAAGCGCGGCGGCGAGCACGATCACTCCCAAGATCAGGTTCAGTACTGTCCACATGTCATTCCTCCTTAGCCGTAGATGATCTCGCCAAAGGCGGCGACTTGCACTGCACAATCAGCTCCGATGACATCATAGTCGATGACGTTCTCATCGGGCCAGCCAACGAACTGCTCCATGATGGCACGATTGACTAGCCCACCTTCCATGATGCGCCTGACAGCAACGTCTATCTTGGACGGGTTAATCGTGATCCACGATGTGCATGCTACCCCATCGTATGGGCGTACATCGTAGGACAGGGGATAGTCAGCTGCATCCCGTATTACGTTACGCACATCAGCCCAATAGCCGATGCCGCCTTCAAGAGCAGTAAGCATCACGTCGATAGAAGCAGTCATTTCTCCTCCTTAGCCATAAAGTAGTTTCTTGTTGGCCTCTAGGTTGAGCTTCTGCTTGGCCCGCTCTAGATCGGGGATGGACACAAGGCAGGTCTTGCATCCTGGGCATGGGTAGTCATATTGCTTCTCGGCATCATCGTGCCAATGCTTTAGCTCATCCAATGCCTCTTGAACTGCGACGATCACGATGTTTTCCATAGTGCCTCCTTTACGAGTTGTCGGATGAGCCCAACGCTCATGTCCGTTAGCGGACCATTCTTGGCCCAGATGAGGGCCATGCCATGTCGGGTGGCCCATGCCTGCTTGGTCTTGTAGCGAGCGCGGGTCTGGTTGTTAGGATGGGTGGCACGATAGTCCACGAGGACTTCCTTGCCTCTCCATTCTGTCTTGGCCACGAACCATAGAGGTATGCGCTCTACCTCATCCCATGCCTCCCATTCCCAAGCTACCAGCTTCAAGCCAGCCTGGACTACAGCCTGCCTGACCATGTGTCGGGCACGCGTGGGAGGGCTTGTCACCCATTTGGCATGACGTATGCGATTGGTGACATAGGGTGCCCGAAGGCTACGCTTTCGGTATCTTCTTCCGTCGCTCGGCATTTGGCTTAGGCTTCCTCCCTTTCTGTACTACGTCGCGCGTTGGCTTCTGGCGCGGCGCGATGGACGGCTCGTCGTTCTCTAGGCTGTCAAGCGTGTCTTTGTCCGTGATGGGAACGGCGATCTTAGCGGGCATGTCACATTACTCCTTTCCCACTCTTGGGGACGCCAAGGATCATGCCGTCGTTCAGGCCATCGCTGTAGGCGATCCTACACATGGCCGCTACACCCTGAGCTAGACTTCCAGAAAGTCCCTTGACATCGTCAAGAGTCATGACCTTGTTGATGACCACGGCACCTCCGAGTATGGCAATGATAGCCGAAACGAAGGGCAGCGTGTCTGTGACGTGTTGCACGGCTGTCACGGACATGTCTGGGCATCCCACGAGTAGCTTTCTCAGTAGCGCCTCGGCATCGGACGCTTCGGCCATGGCCTTCTCCACGCGTACTTCGTTCTCCTTGTCACTCTGAGACACATTGACCTCCTTGGTCAGTTGAGTAGGGCTTTGTCCATGCCCCTTGGGACAATAGGGATGTCCGGTTGCCAATCCCCCTTCAGGACACTAACACAACCCACGTCAGAGTTCTTCGATTCGGCGTACCAGGCTACCCATATCTGAGCCGCCTCCTTGGCGTCATCGATCTGATCGAACCATGTGGACATCCACAAGGTATGACCATTATCCGCGTAGGCCAGGACGCGGAAAGGCCCATCTGGGGTAGCAGCTCGGATTGCGACCTTTACATATTCGTGCATAGGCCCTCCTGTGATATGAGATTGGACAGTACTTGCCCCCTCACGTCGAATTGGACAGCACGTGCCACCGTGCCTCAGCAGGCACCATGCGCGTGGGATACCAGCCCGCGCTCATGTCCATTGGTGGCTACGCATCCCAACGTACCATAGGTTCACTTCCTGCTCCATCGACCTTGGTGATGATGCCAGTATAGGTCATCACATCACCATTGTCAAGACATAGCTTGGCAAGAATGGGCACGCCTACCCAATCCTTTGCCAAGTACAGGCCTACGCATACCTTCTGTTCTGCGCCGCGTACCGGCTGTGTCTCATGCAACAGTGTACTGGGGCGCAAGAACGTGGCGATCTTCCCGCCCTTGAGCGTATCCAGCGACCTCCACCACTTCTTGTGCTTATGCTTCTCTTGGGTCAATGCACACCTCCAGCATGAGAATGACGCGCTCGACTATGCGTCCTAGAGCGTAACCATGCTCATGGCGCAGCGCGTACTTCAGGTACTTGATGGATAGTCGGATCAGGCTCTCGCTCACAATCTCCTCCTCCACTGATTAGGGCCAATATCGTCGGCCAACATCCTAGCTTCGCACCACTGACACATGCCTGTGCGGAGCAGAGTACGATCATCGTGCTTGACGCCGCCACATACCTCGCAATTCATGAGGCCAGCGCAATCTTCTCTACCACAGATGAGACAGGTCCCATCGTCATCATCCTCCTCCGGTGGAACATCCTCTGCGATTGGCCTATGATACTCATAGGCTACTTCATCCAGGGCAATGGCATGTGCGTCCCAATCGGGGTAGCCTCGACACAGTAGGTCATTGTACACATCGTGGTAGTAGTCACGCTCGATGTTGGTAAGGCCCGCTGTGCGAGACATGAAGGCATCATCACTCTCGATGTCTGACTTAACGCGGGAGGGACCAAAGTCATCACCCCATCCTCCAGCGAACATCCAACGTGCGGGAAGATAGCCCCTCACTTCGTCATGGTCATGCTCAAAGTGAGTGTCCTTGTGTTGTTGGTAGAAGGCTACGAACTTCGTCACCATAGCTGCTGTGTCGTTCATTACAGCATGTGAGCTCTCTCCGTGATTGTCATAGTAGCCTGTTCCGAAGTTGAAGCCGCTACATCCTAGCTCGCCTAGTTCGCAGATGTCGCTGTAGCTGCCAAGGGCTACATCGAAGCCAGCCTCCTTGAGCAATCCTTCTACCCCATCGTCATCATACTGGTAGCACACTACATCTGTGCCTGCTCGATCAAAGCTGAACATCCAGTTGTACTTCTTGTCTGTCTTGAACCATTCGGCTGTGCTCTGCATGCGCTCCTCGCCTGTGGTGAGCAGCACATCACACGTAATGCCCAGGCTAGGCAGCAGGTCAAGGATGATGTACGCGCCCAACCTGTCATCCAGTGCCCGATTGAACACGACTGTGTACTCGCCCATCTTGAGCGTATAGAAGTGCTTGTCATCACTCACGCTATCCAGATGAGCAACAGCTAGGATGTTCGAGCCATTGTCCTTGAAGATGTAGCTGCCTACCTTGCATGGTACCTCTACACCCTCACTTGCGAATTCCTTCTCATCCGCTATGCAACGTTGGCGGAGCTTTCGGATGGAGAGCATGTCACCTCCTCCGTGAGTTCCTGGTCCTCACAATGCTCACACGTGGCCCCATCCTGTCTATGTGAGGCAGTGAAGTTCATCTCACCACAGGAGCAGGTAGTATAGTTACCGATGCAGTCACCACATACACTACGATCACCATCAGGCGTGCAGATGTTTGTCCATTCTCTTGTGTATTCCTCACAGTCTTGACATAGCAGAGCGGAACGATCTGCACATCTCTGGCACCACTCATCCCCATCTACCGTTGTGGTGTTACCATTCGGGACGGTGCGACTACAATGGCCACAGTCGGTGAAACGGTCATCGTAACAGTCTCGACAGTAGTAATCGTCGTCGTACATAGGCGAATCATCCTCATCCACGGGTTCTCCACAAGCAGCGCATTCCTGCATCCTGAGACGGATGTCCTCCCAATGGAAAGCAATCGCGCCCGTACATTCAAGCTTCTCTTGCGTGTTGACGTACTGGCAAGCGCCTCCATTGATCCACAACGTCCCGTCCTGCTCACCGTTGTTGGTGAAGCTCGCTTTCTGGTAAGACATGCCCATGGCCGTAGCCAGTACTCGGGCGTAAGACACGAGGGTCCACCAGCTTGGGCCATACGAGTTCCAGAGGACATAGCCTCCATCGTGGGGTGCGAACCAGCACCGGCCCTTCCCATACAGGTCTCTGTCCCACAATCGGATAGCTCCGCCCTTATGGTCAATGATCATGTTTCGCGCGCCTGCTCGCTCACCCCAATAGCATGAGCCTTCATCCCCGAAGTCACCATCATTCCAGTCAAGGTGCAGATCAAAGTCGAGCAGAACTTCCTTCGCCGCTATGGTATGGGTTCTAGCGATGTCCCCAATCCTCTGAAGCACAGCGGAGGGTATCTTGCGCCCATCCTTGGCAGCTAGACGAGCGACGCGCTTGGGGAATGTGCCTGTTATCTCTCCCTTGGTAACAAGCCATGAGGTGTCAAAGTCGTCTGCATATTCCACGTTCCTCTCGAACCACAAGGATAGGATGCTATACTCGCGTGCTTTGAGCCTTTCCACGTCCTGGTAGTGGACCCAAATCGCCTCTCTCTCCTCGTCACTGCACGCGGCACGCAGTTTATCATTCATTACGTTCTCTGACTCGAGCGCCGTGTCCTTAGCTAGGGTACGGAGATAGTTATGGATGGCGTACAGTCCCTCCGAGTCTACTACCCCGCTCGCTAGCGGCACCGAGTACAACTTACGCGTCATCAGGTCCTGTGTGATGTCAGTGAAGTGAGGTAGGGGAGTAGGCACCCTATCTCGTAGCAAGTGCGACATGGTCATGTCCGTGTCTCCTGATTATGGTCGGATTGCATGGCATCGCCTCGCTTAGAGCTATCCTATAAGCACCTCCAGGCATACAGAAGGACAGCACACGCCACCCCCCGAAAGGACAGCACGCGCCACCACACTAGCAGGCACTAGGCGTGCTTGTACCTTGTCCCTGCTCATGTCGTGTAGTGGGCAGCGTGTGCTCATGTCGTCTCCTAATGATCAGGCGTGATGATGTGCGCTAGTCTACGTATAGCGGCCAGTGCTGTAGCATAGGCATCCTCTATCTGATTGTGAGCACGCTCACTCTGGCCTAAGCTCATCTCAGTAGCCGCGTACTGCACGCTGTAGCTTGCATCCTTGAACCTGTTGGCTATGCTGGCCAGTTCAAGTAGCAACTTGTTGCGTTCCAATCGTTCCGTCTCTGTCTCTACTCTGTACTTGGCGTCATCGATGGGATCAATCCAGCCGTCACTCATAGGCCAATCCTCGCAGGTCTGATAGCATGATGCTCATGCTGCGCTCTCTGTTGTACTCACGATTGATCAGCACGCGGTTGGTATAGCCGCGTCTCATGTCGCGTGCCATAATACGAGCGTACAACCCAGGCTCATAGCATGGCTCGCTATGTGCCTGGAATCTGTGCTTGCAGGTAGGGCGGGAAGGAGCAGCACACTCTAGGTCGCGGGTATGCTGCTCCTCCTTGCGCTCTGCCTCATCGCAGTAGCTGCTCATCCAGTCCCACATGTTGTCTGGCTCATCTGGCATGGGTGTCCAGAAGTAGCCGCAATCCTCACAATGGAGGAGGCTACTGCCTCGGAACAATAGGTTGGTGTCAGGACTACCGCAGATGGGGCACTTCATGTCATCCTCCATTACCGCCAGTCAGCTGCTACTGCCACCTTCCGCACGTTGCTGGCGTACAGCGTGCTGATCAGACGGGAGCCGCGGGTTGTGATCTCCCATTCCTGAATCGTAACCTCGCCCTCCAGGCTTGAGATGTCCGTGCCTGCCTCCATCTCATGTCGAAGTACAAGGTTGCCCTGCCGCTCGGCGTCTGAATAGTCAGTCGCCACGCCGCGCACACCAGGGGTATCCAGTCCCTCGCCCGCCACGATCACATAGTCAGCCATTGGACCTCCTTCGTTGCCTGTGCCCGGATTGGCAGTAGCCTCGCTGGGATTTGAACCCAGGTTCCCACGCCGAGAGACGCAGTGTCCTAAGCCACTAGACGACAAGGCTATGTCTTACTGGTCAACCATGCACCTGAATGACTGCTGCTCCTGTCCCGGCATGCGCACGCGCACGACTACGGATGAGTGAAGGCCGTCGTAGTCGGGGCACACGATCACATCAAGCAGGTTGTGAATGCACCCATCCTTGCGGATGAGCACCTCTACCTGCATGCGCCCAGTTCTAGAGCGAGGGCCACACGCGATGTCCTCTTTCCTGCCATCACACTGCACCTTGACGTAGCTTGGTCTGATGTATCTAGGCATGTCATCCTCCCTCATCGGTCGTCGTCATATTGGTCTTGTAGGTTATCAACAGATTGCGGGTCCGTATCTGTGACTGGGTAGTAATCATCTGGATGCTGAAGGTGCCAGACTAGATCAGCACGGGCGCTCTCTTCTGTGCTGAATGGGCCAATGCGTGTCCCATTCCAGTCGTAGCACCAGTAACCAGGAGTAGCAGGCTCACGAAAGGCCACTCTTGGGACGTAGTACACGGGCCTGTATGTTTCCCACGGTCCTTGAGTGTGCATGTCAGTCCTCCATTGGTGCATACATGTAGACGAGCAGAGCTACGACGAACAGAACCATGATGACTGTGACTTCTGCGGCTGTCATGTTATCATCTCCTTGTGTCTAGTCTGACGTTCAGGATGATACGACACTCACGACAGTACCATGTGCTGTCTTGAGGCCACGCACGTTCATCCCCCCATCCCAGGCTGACGTAGGTTTGCACGAAGTAATGCTTACATGCAACACACTGACATGCTGGCTTGCCTGGGTGGCGGCGTGCCATGTGCATCAGGCGTATCACGACTGGGTCAAGAGCACGAGGCTTGCCCTTCGCCTCTGGTATCTCAACAGGTAGAGACACGATAGCTCGCGTGGGTAGGGTGGGTCGCATGTCTGATACGAACCTGGCCAATAGGTCGTCTAACATGATCGACTGCGTGCGGTCATTCATGTCCACCTCATGCAGCATGAGGGGCCATAGCGGCCCATCGGTAGCACCATCCTAGCCGAGGTGGAGCGGGGGAGCAAGTGACGAATGTCACCTTAAAGACAGGACGAACGTCACTTGACAGGTCAGGATGGCTATGCGAAATCGAAGAAGGACCAGGTTGACATAACTAACAGGCCAGTGTCAAGTGATCTTTGTCACTAAAAATAGGTGACATTCGTCACTCGCTCTCACTGATTAGGCTAGCCTACTATGGTAGCAGGTTGACAGCCGGTCAACCCGGAGAACAACGATGGCTACGTATGCAGGTCGAGTGAGTGACGATGTTTGTGCGGTCGCGTTCGCGGACTTTCTCGCGCACGCGGACACGCACGCGAGCGCACGCGGGAACCCCTCCCGTAGCGGTCGCGCTACCATCCCCAACCCGGAGGGGAGAGGTGAAGTGTTCTATGTGGTGACGGTGAGTCTGATCAATCAGGATATCCCTGACGGTCTGACCGCTGATCAGCGGAAGGCTTGGGCGAAGCGCAAGAGCGCGCAACGTGCAATCGCTCAGGCTGATGAGGTGCTAGCCGACCTTGGGTAGCACGTAGCCGCGGACAATCGAATAGCCAAGCGCTAGCCTAGCCTAACCCGCTAGGCATGCGCTTGCCTGGGGGTCAGTGGCTATACGAATAAGCTACACGCATGGTGGCTACACGCATATGTCTGACCAATGCGCATAGCTATCCTGATCCGACATATCAGTACTCACTGATACGACGAAGCGCAAGGGATATTGCACGCATGTGCTAGCACGCAAGGCTAGCCGCATCTGCCTAGCTTGACATGGTTGGTTATGATAACTACACTTATCGTAAGCGCCGCTCCGGTACTGGGGGGAGCGCACAGGGGGAGATACAGGGGGGGCGTACCTTTTCTGTATTTGATCTTTTCTGTTTGTGCCCCCCTCTCTTCGAATGTGTTCTCATAATGGGAGAAACCTCGCCTACCTACGTGTGGTATACTGGTGTTGTGGCAAAGCGTCGTGTTTCCAAGTTGGACCCGGATGAGGTCATCAAGGACCTTCAAGTAGCTCTGTACTTCACGCGGATCGGTTATCCCTACTACGGGGTCCCGACTACCCTCAGGAGAGCGCTCAAGGTCATACGACGTTTGAAGAAGAGGTGAGCATGGACAGGAAAGACGTTCGGGTGGATGTGATCAGTATACCCTTGCCCGTGAATCGTCACGTGGCTAGGGCGACGCATATTCCTACAGGGTGGTCGGCCCAGGCTAAGAGTCGGACTGTCGGGGATGCCTGCGTCCAGGCCCTGTCCATGTTGGAGCGTAAGATCGGCGCTGAGGCTGATGCCCGGCACCGGGAGGCTGAGATGGAAAAGGAAGGCAAGATCAAGTTGGGATCGATCGAGGTGAAGATGGGACCCAAAACCGTCACCCTCACGGTCGATCAGGCCAGGGAGCTGTGTGCTCTCCTGAAGGGTCTGTTCGGGGACGACGCCACCAAGATCGTCCACGTCCATGACCACTACTACCCGAGGCCGTGGTACGGCTGGACCTACACCGGGTATCAGTGGAACGCTGCTGTGACCAGCCAGTCGAATGCGGAACTCGGCACGGTGACGTACACGCTGAACGGAACCTAGTGGGGGAAGTGGGTGAGGGAGGGCATCTGGAGGGCTTCGGCCTAGACCACCCCTCCCTCCCCCACCGTCGAAAGGAGGAACCATGCTGATCTACGTAGCTGGACCCTACGGGGCAGACACGGAATACATTCCCCTAGAGGAGTTGGATGCTTACCTTGCCAGCCCGGAAGCGCAGGCGGACATCGAGGCCAACGTCCAGCATGCCATGGAGGTAGCGGCCAAGCTGTGGGATGCTGGGCACGCGGTCATCTGCCCCCACGCCAACACGCACATGGTCTCCAAGCTGACTGAGAGCATGACGCACGAGAGATGGCTGGCGGGGGACTTCCAGATGGTTCAGGTGTGTGATGCCATCTACATGCTCAGGGGATGGCAGGACAGCCGAGGGGCGTTGGCCGAGTTCGAGTGTGCTACCCGTAACAGGCTGTTGACATACTTCGAGGATGGGAGACAACCATGAGGGACATCACGGCGTTCGATGGCATTCTCAGGAGCATGAGAAATCAGGAGTGGGCTCAGAAGGTAAGGGAGGGCTTTCCCGCTCTCGATTGGGAGCCGATCTTCCGTGAGCCAAGTTCGAAGACAGGGAAGTACCACCCGCCTGATGAACGCTCGGCTGGAGGTCTCTTCCTTCACATCCATCGCTGTGCCGAGCTTGTGCCCCAGACGATCAAGATGGTGGAGTTCGATGAGTTGCATGACCACTTGCTGATTGCCAGCATCGTCCATGACTTGTGGAAGTGCCTGCTCCCACGTGAGCAGTACTCTCTCCATCCGCTCGTGGCGGCAGATTGGTGCCGGGCAAATGGCGGAGACGAGTGGAAGCTGGCCCAGTTGGCCTGCGCCTTCCATGAGGGGCCATGGACAGCCTCTGAGATTCGAGTGGCGTACCCAGACTACATGTGGGACACCACTCGTGCAGGATTGGCCATGCACTTCATCGACTTCTACGTGAGTCGTGTGGAGAGCTACTCCATCATGCAGAACTCGTTTTCTGGTAGAGTGCTTATGAAGCTGGCATCATGAACCCAGATATGCTCCAGTGCCTGTACACGATCGTCGGACTGGCCATCTTCTGGGGCGGGGTCCGTCTGGTATACTTTCTACTGAGGGAGGTCCAATGATCCTATTCCACAACATCCTGGCTCTGGGTCTCACGGTCTTGATCCTGTACGTCTGCTTCACACAGACGACATTTGGAGGAGGGCGCAATGACTAAGAAGAAGATCGTGTTTCCACTGAGGGTGTACGTGTACTATGACACCGACACGGATGATGAGCCGTTCATCATGGTTTCCGAGGACATGGATGGGACATGTGCTCCAGGCAACGCCATGAGAGTAGGAATCTACGATCTTGTCGAGGTGGGAGAGGTTGAGGTGGACCTGACTGCGGAGTACACGTCGGAGAAGGGTTGATGGGCAGGTTTGATCAGTACGAGGACCCACTCAATCAGCACAGCCGGGCTCCTATAGGGTATGTTCGTGCGTTCGCGAGTGCCCTACAGGATTACTCGTCTCGATACCAGTCTCTCATGGGTCAGCAGATGGCTCAGAGTCTGGACAGTCAAATCTTAGGAGGAGGACGCCATGGAGAAGCTGACGATCACAGAGGCATTGGCCGAGGTCAAGACGATCAACAAGCGTTTGGTCAAGAAGGGGGAGTTCATCCTTACGTACTTGGTGCGCCAAGAGAAGTTCAAGGACCCCTTGTTGGCGGATGGTGGGTCTCCCGTAGCCATCCAGAGAGAGCTTCAGTCCGTCAAGGACCTGAACGAGCGCATCGTGGCCATCCGCAGAGCGATCGCCAAGGCCAACGCCGAGACAGTTCTGGCGCTGGGTGGGCAGACGCGCTCGATTGCGGACTGGTTGACTTGGCGACGGGAGGTCGCGGGCTCGATGCAGACCTTCTACGGCAAGTTGGCCCAGCAAATCAACGCCGTCCGTACTGACGCGGTCCGCAAGAACGTGTCGGTGGTGCCCGCAGGTGGTGATGCCAAGCCCGACGATGTGTACGTGAACCTTAGCGAGCAGGGGCTGGCGCAGATTCGTGAGGAGATGGAGACCATTCTGGGCGACTTGGATGGCAAGCTGTCCCTTCTGAACGCCACAACGTTCATCGAGTTCTAGGAGAAGAAGCCTTTCGGTTGCGAAGCGAGAGAGATTGTTGTCGGTATGGCGTATCCATACACCCTTAGCAGATGCCAAAAGCATCCGCTCCACGGATTGGATTATCCATGCGCCCTTCGGGGCAAACGTGGAAGAAGCTGAGCGCGCAACGCTGAAAGATCAGGACAACAAAGCACAGCGCGCAAGGCTCAAAGGGGCTCCAAACCCATCATCAGCTCTGGCCGACCTCAGAAATGGGGCGGACGCCCGACAACAGGGGCGATCTCGGGAGCGATGGCTGCAACAGGGAAGGCATTTTCAGGAGAATCACATGACTCTGCATCAATGGTGGACCCATTTCAGGGGCTGGCTCTTCATGTTTCCTTGGTGGAATGACGATACGCACTGCTACACGTCCGTTGTGGGTGATCCTGGGCCTGAGACGTGCCTACTGTGCGGAGCGACGAAGGAAAAAACTCCCGAGGACCATGCTTGGGAGGCCGGATACATGCAGAGTAAGCGTTACAAGGCGTGGGAGGAGGCTGAGAATGGACCAGAAGCGGTTCCTGAGTACGACCTTGACGCTTGATGATGTCTTCAAGCTGGTCGAGGGCCCTGTTGGAAGCTACTATATGGTTCAGAGGACTCCCGAAGAGATCAGAAAGAGGAAGTTGGACGCCCTAGTGGAGCGCCGAAAGGTACTGCAATCCGAATTGGGGTCTATCCATGAGCAACTGGATGAACTGGATGACCAAATCGGGGATACGGTGCTTGATGGAGATGAGGAATGAACCAGTGGGCCGAGCAGAACATCAAAAACGCATACGCGAGTCGGTTGTATGGGACGATCGGCTGGGGAAACATGTACTCCACAGACTCTGATGGTGGCATAATGATGTATTGTGATTCGGGCCCCTCTTTGGACCCATCTTTGGACCCCTATTCCCCTCCGAAGTTGCCCGAGATTGAGTTCTGCTTCTACTGCGGGTCCGAATACTTCCCCGGATTGTCTCGTCCTGGCTCCTGTGTGGCCTGCGGTGGTCCAAGAGGCTGTAAAGCGTGACGGACGACATCGCCAGCTTTCGTCGGCAGATCAAAACCCTCGGTGACGAGCAACTGATTGACCTATTTGCTACCATGGTGCTTGTTCTGACGGCGCATGGGGGCGATGCGGCTCAAGATGATCGAGTCAAGGAAATTCGCACGGCCATGTTGGCCCGCATGGACCTGGAGAAGCTTATCAGGTGAAGAGTCTGCCTTTTGACCCACTGGACCCCCAGCGAGACAAGGTGTATGCTGCCGAGCTGGAGGTCTTCCCGCGCCATAAGGACAAGTTCCTCACGCTGGAGCAACTCCAGGTGAGGACCGACGACATCCTGTCTAGGCCGTGGTTCAGGAAGGCGTACCCAGACATCAAGAATCTGTCCGTCCGAGATGGGCGGGGGTCCAAGTGGTCGCGCGTCAGTCTGGGCAAGGTTCATCTGCTCAAGGTGTCTCGGGTAGACGATGTGCTGATCCATGAGATTGTCCATCAGGGCATGATCGACGGGGCAGAGTGGCATGGGGCCGTCTTCTGTGGGATGTTGCTCTTCTTTGTTGGTAAGCTGTATGACCAGAAGGCCAAGGACAAGCTGCGGAGGGCATTCAAACGCAACGGTGTTGTATGGGACAAGAGGATGGCCCGGTGGGGAGACCTCTATCGTCCTGGTTCCGAGGGAGAGAAGTAGATGCCCCATAGCATATGGGCTCGAACGGCGTGGGTTCAGGTGGACCCGGACGACTTCGCCCGTCTCATGAAGTATCGCTGGCATCTGGTGAACGTGGGTACGGGATCGTATGCAGTGTCCACCATCGAAGGCAAGCGTGTCTTCATGCACCGCATGGTCATGGGAGTGGACGACCCGGAAGTCATTGTCGATCACATCAACCGGGACAAGCTGGACAACCGCAGGGAGAATCTACGCACAGCCACGGTTCAGCAGAACTCTTTCAATGTGGATAAGCACTCGGACAACACCTCTGGCCACAAGGGCGTCACCTGGGACAAGCTGCGTAGGAAGTGGGTAGCATCGATCGTAAAGGACGGCAAGCGCAGGTTCCTGGGACGGTTCGACACAGCGGAGGAGGCCGCACGTACATACGATGATGCTGCGGAGCTCCTCTTCGGGGAGTTCAAGGGCGGGTAGGATGGGACGTCATATCTGGAAGAGAGCCCCCGTCGGCACCAAATGGTGTACACGCTGCAACGACTTCAAACCGCTGGCCGAGTTTGGAAACTCCAACCAACGCCCCGGAGGCAAGGACGTCTACTGCAAGAGGCACCGGGCCGAGGCTAGAGCGGCCAGCCGGGCCAAGTACGATCCTCCCAAGAGGACACGTTGCCCCAATTGCGGACACGAGTGGTAGCCTTGCTTTCACACCCCGCGTTATGGTAAACTAGACATAACGAACCCGGCTTAGCCAGGAGGTTTCCCCTATGAAGCCAAATCCAGCGCCCAAGAAGAATTGGGTTGATCCTATGCGTTCGATTGCAAACAAGAATCCGAGCGCCTTTGCACAAGCTCAGAAGATGGTAAGGACTCAGGCCCCCCGTCCAGGTTCAGTGCCCGGAGCCTTTACGGGATCGGAACCGAAGGCGGGCATGTACCAAGCCCCAACTGTCATCAACTACAAGTACAAGCCAAATGCTCCGGCAGCGCCAGCCCAGCGCGGCTTCAATCTTGGCGGAGCCGCAGGAAATGTCTGGGGCTCCATCATGAGGGCAGCTTCGAAGTTTGGCTCTGGCATTCCTGGTGCTGCTACGGGCAGGGATGTACAGAGGGGCTTCGGAGTTCTGAAGAACATCAAGTAGGAGGTAGTATGGCACTCTACATCGTCTACTGCAAGCAGGACAACGCTGTTGTTTGGTCCGACACTGGGCCGGTCCACAAGGCTGGTCGCATCCCTCTGGGAGAGCGACTGGTTGTACTTTCGATTGAGAGCGGCTGGTACAAGATCGAGCGACCGGAGCATATCTCGCTCCCTGTTCAGCCTAACTACCCGAACTACTTCATTGATCCGGCAGTATGCCAGAATACTCCGGTCGGTGGAATTACCCCGACTCCAACCCCAACTCCCGTCCCGGTTCCTGCTGGTGATGTGGGAGCGGCGTTGGCTGTGATCGTGAACTTCGTCAAGGCTCTCTGGAAGGCGTAATGCCCTACGCAATTCGAAAGGTAAGTGGTGGCTATGCCGTGTTCAACACGGATACGGGCGAGAGGAAGAACGAGAAGCCCTATCCGTCGAGGAGCGCGGCGTTGCCATATCTGAAGGCTCTGTATGCACATGAGCCAGCAGCCGAGAAGCTGAAGAAGGTACATCCCAAGGGGAAGGGATAATGCGAAGCTTTGTAGAGTGGTGTGACGCCGAGCCTGGCTTTGCTTTGGCCAGTCAGTATATCGAGGAGACTGACGAGTACATCCAAGGGGGCAAGCTCGGTCTTACCAAGATACAACGTGAAGTTCTGGGCCATTGCCTGACTCCTGATGAGCATGGTAAGCTCCCGTATACGACCATCGTTTTCAGTGCTCCGAAGAAGTCAGGCAAGACGACCATCGGCGCGGCGATCGGGATGTGGTTTGCTGAGGAAGGGCCACCTGGCTCAGAAATCTACTCGATCGCGAATGACCAAGAGCAGGCAACCGACCGTGTGTTTGCTGACATCTGCTATGACGCCGTCAACAACCGGGGCATCATGCCGAAGAAGCATGAGATCAGAATGCCCAATGGAACGGTCTTCAGGGCGGTCGCTCAGGAGCATAAGTCAGCCGCAGGTGGACGCCAAGCTCTAACGATCTGGGACGAACTGTGGGGCTACACGACGGAACGATCGATGCAGATGTGGTCCGAGATGCAGCCCATCCCGACCGTGCCGATCTCTCTGAGAGTAGTCGTTACATACGCCGGGTACGTAGGAAAGTCCAATCTCCTTGAGGACCTGTACCACAAGGTCATGGACAACGGCGAGCCGGTTGCCGAGTTGGCTCACATTGTGGATGAGCAGGGCACGCCGGTCTGTTGGCACAAGGGCCGCATCTTCATGTACTGGGACACTGTGCCGCGCATGCCGTGGCAGACAGATGCCTACTATGACACGGCCCTTGACGAGAACAGACCATCCGAGTTCCTCCGCCTGCACCGTAACCAGTGGGTTACAGGCATGGAGGAGTTCATCCCCATCGAGATGTGGGATGGGTGCGTCACGTTGGACAAGCCGCTGGACCTGCTACCCGAAGATCCGCGTAAGCAGTTGTCGATCGTCATCGCCGTGGACGCATCTACCAAGCACGACTGCACTGCCACTGTGGGCGTCTACTTTGATACCCAGCGCGGGGTGGTGGGAGAAGCCTTCCATCACATCTGGACGCCGAAGCCTGGAGAGCCCATTGACCTAGAACTGACGGTCGAGGCGTCCATCCTAGCAGCGAAGAAAATGGGCTATCGTATCTCTCTGATTGGATACGATCCTACACAGTTGGCAAGAAGTATGATGACTTTGAAAAAGCTGGGCTTCAATGTGATGGAGTTCACGCAAAGCGTCGGCAACATGGTTGCCGCGAGCCAGAACCTGTACAACCTGCTGAAGTCCAAGTCCTTCGAGACCTTCCCCGACCCAGAGGCGCGAGAGCACGTGCGTTTCTCCGTGGCCGAAAACAAGGGCGCAGGCTTCCGCATCACCAAGGCAGACAGGACCGGGAAGGGAAAGCCGAATGACTACACCATTGCGTTGGCCATCGCCGCTTACTTGTCGGTGGTCAACCAGGGTGCTGATGTTAGCCAGGCCCTCCACATGGAGATTCCGTTCGCTGACGCCTCTGGTTTCAAGGAAGAGGCCAAGGTGCTCGGACTCGATGAAAGCAAGTTGGCCTGGATATTTCGGGAGTAGATGATGCTACCTGAACCCTTTAGACCTCCAGAAGCGAGTACTGTAGAGCTGCCCAAGGAGAACCCGCTATCCAAGGAAACGATGGGCGTCATTTGGCAGCGCTATACGGACTCAACAACGTATGTGCGCCCCTGGCACGAACTGATCAGGACGTGGCGCAGACTCTACAACTTTGACCACTACAACGAGAAGGCAAAGTCGATGGAGACGCAGTATGCGGACCCCACGCCGACCAACACGGTCGATCTTGCAGTAGGCATTCTGCTGGCCAACGAACTAAACTTCCGGGCCTATGGGTGGAAGTCGAACGATGCTGAGGAGCATGCAACCAGCCGGGTAGAGAAGTATCTGGCCGGAACGCTACAGATCGGCAGTGATCGCACCCAAGTCTACATCCCCTACGAGATCGTCAGGGACTTCTGTCGAGACGGAGCTGGCGTCATCTTCTCTGTTTGGGACCCGCAACTTCACGAGGAGTTTCTGGATGAGTTTGAACTCCCCGACCCGGAGGTACAGGCGGGCACAAAGGTCGTTCCTGGGTTCAAAGAGACGCCCATTCGTACAGAGCGAGTAGACCCTCTTCAGATGTCCATGATCCCAGGTGGGCGCAAGCGTTGGCTACATGTCTTTCGCACCTTTGAGATGACCGTCTTCGATGTCGAGAAGCTCTATGGTCTCACGCTGAAGCGCTACAAGGGCTATCCAGATGAGATGAAGATGCAGACCAAGGGGAAGGTGGTAGACTACTGGCGCTATGCCACATTGGAGCAGACGTTGGGCTTCAACCGCGTTCTAGGAAAGCCAGAGACCACAAAGCACGATGTCGTGGTCAACGCCCTGATATTTGAGCAGGAATTCATCATGGACCCTCGCATCATGGAGGGCTATGAGGACATCCCATACACCTTTGGCTTCTTCAAGCCGGTAGACCCTAACGAGCCCGGAATGTGGGGCCACAGCATCATACAGCCGATGCAGACTACGGTGGCGCTGCTCGAGCAGGCCGTCAACCGACGTCTTCGCCAGCTGACGATCTACTCGTCCCTTCCGCTTGTCATCAAGAGTGAGATGGGCCGCAAGTTGGACATTGATCCTGGGTTTGGAAACATCATCCAGATCGCTCCGCAAGAGGACGTGGGCTTCCCATTGTGGCCGGGCAACCCGCCCGACTTCCGTGAGCACATGGACTTCCTGCGCTCCCGTTTGCAGCAGGCAGGCTTCTCGGACGTGATGTTCGGGTCGGGCACGAGCCAAGTGTCAGGGTATGCCCTGTCTCAGCTTGGGGACCAAAACCGCATTCGTCTGGAACAACCGCGCCGTCACCTAGAGATGTTCTGGTCAACCTGGGGCAAGAAGGTGCTGAACATGACGACCCAGTTCGCTACGAACTCTCTCGTGCGCGTGTACGGGCGTATGCGCGGGAAGGACTTCGCAGATCAGGTCATTGGTCAGGACCTGTCCGAGTACATGGTCAAGTGCCTGATCAAGCCGCAGTTCCCCAATGAGCAGGTTCGCAAGCATGCCATGGCCACACAGGCCAAGGGTTCGCTGTCAACCAGAACCATCATGGAGAACTACTACGACATCGAGCAGGCCGACGACGAGATGGACCGTATCATGGAAGAGCAGGCCGAGCGCCACCCGATCATGCAGCAGTACGCCATGCTGACCTTGCTGACAGAGAGGGCGGCTGGTGGAGACAAGGCTGCGGCTATGGTGGTGCAGCAGATGCAAGCGCAAATGAATGGAGGCATCCCAGGCGCTGGAGCTGGGGGAAGACCGCCAGGTCCTCTTGGGGCGGCTCCGGGTAACGCCTTGGGTATGCCGTCGGCTGGTGGAGGAATGACGCCGCAAGAGCAGGGTGGTCCTCCTCCGGGCCAAAGTGAGGAAGATCAGTTGGGCCAGATGTCCGGTCTTGCCCCCTCTATGACGTCGGGCATGATCGGAGGAGCGATGCCGGAATGAAGCGCTCGCTAGATCAGATACAGTCCCACATGGTGGGCATCTATGGCAAAGCTCTTGAGAAGGTTCGTACAGGAGCTCTTGGAAAGAAGGACAACGATGTCGAATTCTACAACTCGCTCACGCCGGAACACTTTGCTGCTATTCGCAGTAAGCATGGCATTGATGGTCTCAACAGATACATCAGGGCCATGGAGTTCAAGCGTGGGGGTGGAGGTAAGTAACATGCCAGAAGACCCAGGAATGGGATACATCCCAAAGTACAAGCCACCAAAGCCACCGGCACAGCCTCTTGACCAGGACCCTGATGCGTGGATGTATCAGCCAGGAGGTCCGTACTATGTTGCGCCCACTCCTCAGC
>CAYGQI010000001.1:24569-30404 GCA_964351925.1 uncultured Anaerolineales bacterium
GATGCGTGGATGTATCAGCCAGGAGGTCCGTACTATGTTGCGCCCACTCCTCAGCCAGACTATTCTACGATGCCGTGGCAAGAGTTGACGCCGGATCAGATGAAGGCGCTGCAACAGGGAGCGGCCCAAGCCGCGTATGGTGCGGGTGGGGACTTTGCCACTGCCCCACTGGGCACGCTTCCCGATGACGTCACCGCGGCTCTCCAGCAGGGCGCGGCCCAGGGCCAAACGTGGGGACTGTCTACGCCCAATCCAGAATACTATCCGACGTATGATGGCGGTGGCGGCGGTGGCTCTGCCCCAGAAGGTCCTCCTCCGATGGGAGGAGAGTCTCCATCCAACCTCTTCGAGGATAGGTACTCGCTTCAGGGTGCTCCCGATTGGTGGAGAGGCTACGTAAGTACAGAGCAGAATCCTGAGCTGGAATACGCCTCCATCATGAATGCCATGATCCCATACCTCTCACCAGAGGACCAGAGGACCGTGGCGATCAACCTCTACAGCATGTACCCCGAGTGGTTCTCTGGGTACAACCCCGAAGTGTGGGGAGCCGCTCCTACCTATGAGGATTGGCTCAACCCAGAGACGGGCCTGATCGAACAGCGCGAGGTGCCAAAGACGCTCAATCCAGAGGCGACCCCGCGGAAGGAAGTGCCTACCCTGCTGATGCAGGAGTACACATCAACCAAGGCAGCAGAGCAGGAACAGAAGGCTCTGGAGGCGATGGCCAGCGCAATGGGTCTGGACGCCGAGTCCCTTGGTCCGGGCTATCGCTACATCCGTCAGGTGGCGCAGGCGCTGAAGGACTTCGGTGCCCCATCGACACCAGAGATGGGATGGACGCCAACCATGAAGCAGCAATATCTGGCGAACATAGACCCGCTCATGGCGGCGGCTAGCGGTTCAGGATCAGCCCTAGCGGCCTTTGCTCCTTTGGCCAAGATGATGACCCAGCCGTTCTTCTCTAACCCGGAAGGCCGTCTCTTCCCATACACGAATGCACAGAATCAGCTGACGTGGGCGATGCCCAACTCGCAGTGGTTCTGAATCTAGCTAGGAGGTAAGTCCATGTTCGAGTACAAGGTCGAGCGAGTTCGCTTGAACAATACACACGCGTCTGAGGACCAGTTGAACGGTCTCGGAAAGGACGGGTGGGAGATTGTCAGCACTGCCGTAAGCAGTAGTGACTTCGTGATCATCTTCCAGCGCGAGGTCAGGGAAGCCAAGCGCGGCCCAGGCAGACCAACAAGCAGGGAACCAGCAGCACCAGAGGAGTAACATGTCAACTCGCACGGTCAGGTCTGGAGAGAGCTGGGAGTCGATCGCCGGTGATGTCTATGGTGATCAGCGCATGTTCAAGGTGCTCGCTGATGCCAACGGCGGGCTGAAGCGCGTCTTGCAGCCGGGTGACGTAATCAATCTACCCTCGAAGCAGGAAAGTCCCTACATCAGCGAGAAAACGATGGAGGACGTTCGCGCGTTCGATGCTAGTCTAGGGTGGCGCTCTGGTGCCGGAGCAGCAACGCAGCCCGCTGCCGCGTCTACATCTCCGCAGGCTCCTGGTGGAACTCCTACCAGTACTCAGCTACAGGGGTTTGCCAACCGCAATTTCTGGGAGGGGCCAGACTTCAAGTCGGCTACCATCTCCGCAGCCACACAGACTTCTCAGCCAGCTCCAGCTCGCGTATCCACACTTCGTGCCGCTCCTCAAGAGCCAACGAATCCGACCCTAGCCGAAGAACGAGAGTGGTATCCGCAGAACTTGAAGCCGGGGGACTCGTTGTACCTAGCTCCGAATGGGGACTTGACCAACAAGAAGACCAGTCAGCCTTTGTACTGGGACGGCAAGGCCTTGACGACCCAGCCGTTGAGCGAGTATGGTCGCGCCACGGTCAACTACTTGGGGCAGGGGGCGACAACCCGCGGCGCTTTGGAAGCTGAGGTCCGCAAGAGTGGATACACGTCGATAGACGACTTCCAGCTGTTCTTGAAGGTGCAGGAAGCCAAGGCCGCGGCTGAAGTTGAAGCGGCCAAGCAGGCCCAAGCTGCCCAAGTGGGACAGAGCGGACGAGGCTCGGTAGGAACGAGAGGGCAGGGCTCGTTCGTCTCGGAGCAGGCCGCGGAGAATGAGAGGATCGTGGCCTGGGTGACGGGACCAAATGGCATTGAGATGCCGGTAACACAACGTCTTCACGAAGCGCCCTTGATCAGCCTCTTCATGGCCGGAAGCCGCTTCTTCGAGCAGATGAATGTGCCTGCTGTCAAGGCCATCTTCGATGTCGTCTCCTCATCCCTTCTGTATGCCGGTGCTACCCTCGACACCGCTATCAAGACTGAGATTGCCAGCGAGAATGCAGAGACACGTGGTGGACCTGATCTGACGGGAAAGGGTATCTACCAATCGCCCCTTGTTGCCTATAACCCAGTGACCATGGAGAAGTTGTCGGAGTCCGAGGTCTATCAGAGGACCATCCGTGGTTTGCCGATCGCTAAGATACCCGAATTGTCCTTGGCCAAGCTGAAGTGGGATATGCAATACAAGGTTCTACAGGATGTCTGGAAGAGGTCCTGGGGACCGATTGCAGAAGCAGGAGCCGTTGCTGGAGGAGCTTGGGCACAATCAGGCTTTGGTGCAAGTCCCGGCAAGGCTGAACAGCAGACCATCACGCTGGAGTACATCAAGGAACAGCAGGACGAAGTGGCCAATGCTGTCAACCAATCTGCAAACTACAGGAGGGTGGCACACGCCCATGTGAGAGAGGGCGATGTTGAGCTGGCATTGGACAGTATCATGAAGGCACAAGAGTTCGATGCCCGCACGAGACTATTCAATCCCTATCAAGCATACTCTTGGTCAGCAGAGCCTTGGAGGGAACAAGCATACAAGCTGGCTGCTGCCCAATTTGAGCTACAGAAGGGCTCTCCTCTAACCGATGCTGAGCTTTATAGTCTTCAGAATGTCTATGCCAACCCAGGTCTTGAGATGACCATGTCGATTGTCTTCGACCTGTACAACCTGCCGATTGCGGACGCTGTGATTGGGGGCATGTTTGGGAAGTTGGTGAAAGCTACGAAGTTGGACGTTGTTGGAAAGGTGATTGCAGAGGGAATCTCTAACACACCGATCATCCGCTCGATGGGCGACTGGTTTACCAAGCTGGCCGTCAAGTCGCAGGGCGAACTGCTTTGGAGGTCTGCCGTTGACTTTGGCTACTCTGTGTCTCAGCTACAGCCGATCGTGGCTGCGGCAGACAAGTCAACTGATCTTGTGCGCTTCCTAGACGACATCGCTGCGGCTGCGTCCGGCAACATAGAGGCTGTCGCTCGTCTGGAGTCGTCCGGCTTGACCAAGGCCGACATCCAGATGGCGGCGCGTCTGGTAAGAGACGTGAGCCCCGACGGTCTGGACGCTGCTGTCAAGGCTGGCAAGATGACACAAGCTCGGGCCGACCAGGTAAGGAATGCGCTGAAGGGCTATCAGCCTGATGAGTGGGGACGCCGTGTGGGAGAAATCTACGATGACCGCCTGGAGACGTCCTTCAACGGCCATGTCACCCGCCTGACTGAAGAGAGACGTGTGGCTGAGATGGCCGGAGATGCCAAGAAGCTAGCTGAGCAGGGCATCCGAGAAGAGGCCGAGAAGCTCGCGCACGCGGACGTGAAGTCGGGCATTGTGATGCAGCAGTGGGCAGCAGACCTCAAGGAAGCATGGCTCAAGGCGCATAGGCCGGTTCCTGGGGCGTCGATGTATGACGACTCTCTGATCTACGCCATCGCCAAGAGGGCTGGTGTCACGTCCGATCCCCGTTGGGAGAACAATGTCCGCCGTTGGGTAGGGGCGTGGGACAGGTTCCGTGGAGGTTGGGTATACGCTACTCTGGCCCTTCGTCCGGCATGGTTCTTCCGCAACATGGTTGACACGACGACCCGCTTGTTCCTTGGTGGTGGCACCGAGGCCGTCAACACCCTTGTTCACTTCCATGACGAGTTGGGCAAGATCATCAATGACATGTTCATCCCAGGCGATGTCAAGATGGCCTTCTCACGTACTTTCGAGAACCTGGACAGAACGGTAGCCGAGCGCTTCATTGCCGGTGAGCGCATGAACTTCCCGTACTACCAGCACTTCTGGGGAGAGGCGTGGAAGAAGGCGCGTGTGGGCAAGAAGGGAGCGTGGAAGTTTGCTACCCTGGTCCCTGACTCCGTCAAGGCGTTCGGTGATGCCTGGAAGGACATGAACGCCCTTATGGAGTTTGCTGAAAGAACCAGCATGCTCTACAACCAATTCATGCCGGTCTTCCAGCAGATTTCAGCTCACGAGCTAGGACAGTGGACGATCAAGCTTGGTGAGGCCGGATTGTCACAGGTCGGTATTGACACCATGCGCTTCGTTTGGCAGGCGTCTGGTGGTCAGCCATCTGTGATGGTTTCAATGCTCGATCGTTTGGTGGGAAAGGAAGCATCTCAGCTATGGTCTGTCTTGCTGCCAAAGGAAGTGGGCAGCATGCTGGCGAGCCTACCTCCTGATGTCAAGGCGAAGCTGATTGAGCCTATCATGCGTGAGCTCGAAAGCCACATTGTGGCGACGGGCGGATTGAACGCGTCCGAGGTCCAGAAGTTCTTCGAGAACGTCAAGGAAGCATTGCGGGGCGAGCTAGGCGTTGAGCGGGCTCGCCTAGACGCGTTGCGAGGGTCAACTGCTGGCGCATCGACTGTAGCTCAGTCTGCCGGAGAGATGTCAACGACCGTCTCTGGTCAGGCAGCTCGCAGGGTCGAGAGCGTGGATGACGTGGTCAACCGAGCCTACGACAAGGGGCTGTATACACAGAAGGGCGACCTTCCCGAGATGGCCAACAAGGATGCAATCAAGGCTACGTTGGACCTGACGGACGAAGAGGCTCAAGGCCTGATTGACTCCAAGGTTCTCGTGAAGGACGAGAAGACTGGGCTGTGGAAGTTCAGCGATGAGGCTCAGGTACGTATGAAGGAGCGCGTCGAAGTAACGACTACTCCTGCGATGGCTGAGGCAGCACAGGATTCAGTGGTGGCGGAGGAAGCCGCCGTAGCCGAGGTGCAGCTGGTCGAGGGGGCGAAGGGTCCAGAGAAGTTGATGGTGGAAAGGCCATACGCCGCGGCTCTTCAGAGACGGGACACTCAGGCGGCTGGCTTTGCTCTGGAGGCAAGTGACGCCCAGCGTGCCATGTTGGTTGATCCAGCGAACCCACAGCTCCAAGAGAAGTTCAAGAGGGCAGCGTACAAGGAACGTGCCAGCTCAGCAATCAACACGCTGGATCAGGCTGTCCGAGGGTTCTTGAAGAACACATGGCCGGGACCCCTACGTCGTCACATCGAGTTCCGGGGCAAGTTCTGGAAGCAGTACAACGAGATTGGGTCCGTGCTGGTTGAGGCGGGCAACAAGCTGAAGACGCGAGCCGTGGCGCAGATGGAGAAGATGGCGGTGGAGGCAGTACCGCTGGTCTTCGAGTCCCCACTCAAGGCTTTGCTGGACGAGGCTGGATGGGAATTGAAGTTTGGTCCGACCGGCACTCTGGACAACATAACCATCATCGGAAGTGGTGGGCGAGTACAGCCATACAGGTTGACCAGACGTAAGGACATGGCCGAGTTCCTAAGCGCCATCTTTGGCGAGGACGTCCATGTAGCCATCAAGAGTGGCCTGCTCCCAGAGGGTTCTCTACAGGCTCTTCTGGAAGAGGTGCCATATAGCCAGTCCCTTCGTCGTGAGATCATGGACCTTGTCCAAAGCGGCAAGATGCCGGAAGGCGGCTATCTTGAGCGCGCCTTCATGCCCGAGAAGTACGTCGAGCGTCAGGT
>CAYGQI010000001.1:30504-68720 GCA_964351925.1 uncultured Anaerolineales bacterium
AAGGCGGCTATCTTGAGCGCGCCTTCATGCCCGAGAAGTACGTCGAGCGTCAGGTAGCCGCAGCCGCGGAGAGGGTGTCCCAGACGGTGTCAGCCGAAGCCACAACGTCTCTTCCTGTGGCTGTCACTCAGGCTGTTGTTCCTCCTGCGCCAAAGGTGGCTACACGTCTTTCAACAGAGGACTGGACTAGGGGAGTCAAGGGAGCATCTTCGAAGGATGAGCTGCTCACTGCCTTGGACAACGGGCCTACCTTCAATGTCGAGAAGGTCGAGGGCCGCTTCCCGCCAGACCTACGAGAAGGACGCTACATCCAGAGAGATCAGGCCGTGGCTCGTCTGGAAAGGGACGAGGCTGGTAAGCTGGTCAAGAAGAATGGCCGTTACACGATCCAGGTGGCCATGGGGATGGTGGACGAGGTTGAACTCACATCACTCAGACGAGTGTTGGCTCATGAGTGGGCACACTCTCTTGGCGATGCCATGCCCGTTGAAGTGGCGGCTCTATGGAACGATGCCGAAGTCATGGCGGAGGATGTGCTCAGGTTCTTCAATGGAGAGCTGGATGAGACATCGGACGTCTATGCCCTAATCGCTGGCTTCGCTTCTGACGAGCCAGACGAGTTCGCTGGTGTCATCACCTCGCTTCTTGGGCTGGCCACAGAGAAGGAAGCCAGAGCCAATGCTCGCAATATCTGGAGAACATGGCTTCAGGCAACGCGGCCAGATGGCAAGTCGGTCCACTATCACTATGTCCAGACGACGTTCCGGGGACGTAGGGTGCTGGAGTCTCCTGAGACCTTCATGGAGTTCCTCGACAACTGGATCGGAGAGATGGAGCACTTGGGCATAGACGAGTCCAACATCGCTGCCATCCGCCAGCAGAAGATTGATCTTCAAGGCTTCATGGACATGAAGTCGGCTAACGCGGCCTCCCTTGGCATCGAGCCTCCACCAATCTATCGTGGTTACTCACTGACGCAGCCGAGAGTCAATCGCTATGACCCCGGCACGCTGACATGGCTGCTGGGCACACAGGATGCTCTGGCTCGTCAGAAGCTGTACGAGTCCATCTTGGACACGTGGTCAGGAGCACTCACGAAGCAGTTGGCCGAGAACCCATCTTTGGGCAAGCTGATGGCGGGTTCGGACATCGACATCATCAAGTCCCTACGTAATGGGTTCGTGGACAGCAAGGCCAACGCGGCCCGTATCGCCATGAATGGTGGTGAGCACCCAGCAATCGGTACTTGGAAGGGAGCCCTACCAAAGACCAACGAGTACATGCTGGACTACCAGACGTACACGCGCTTCGATGAGTTCATGAAGAACCTGTACCCGTTCTGGATGTTCCCTAGCAGGTCGATCCCATTCTGGGTGAAGACGATGGCAGACCAGCCGTGGATTCCGGCGATGTACTACAAGTACACTCGTTGGACGAACCAGAACCTGATCCAGAAGGGCATGTACAATTCTCTCGGAGAGCCTCTACCATCTAAGAGAGGCATGATGCGCATCCCAGGCACGGACATCTGGGTCAACCCGCTGTCTCCGCTGTCCTTCCGCTATGCCTTGATGATGTTTGACAGGTCATTCGAGTACTCGGGCGATGAGCAGCTGGAGAGCATGTCTATGGGAGAGCAGGTGGTTGGATGGTTGCAGACGGTTACGCGAGCCGCTGGCCTTGACATGCCATTCTGGATCACCAGCCCAGCAGCTTTGGTGGGTATCATGGACGCCAACAAGCTGCCCACCTATCCGCCATACGCACCTTTGGCTCTCATCCCGCGCTGGTGGATAAACTCGATGGCCGACAAGGTGAAGGTGTTGGATGTGGTGTGGGACGGCTTCTTGCATCCCGACGTGCCTTGGAAGGACAGCAACGTTGAGCTATGGATACTCAACGACATCCTACGCCGCTTCGATGAGGCTGTGACAGACACAGAGAAGATGGAGATCATCAAGGAAGCCAAGGAGGCTCTGGGCTACCGAGAGGACAGTAAGGGCAACTGGCACCTGGCTCCCCGCAAGGACAGTCCATACTGGAATCAGGCCGAGCATGAGGTGGACAAGAGCGAGTACTTCCAAGAGGTAGCAGGCTACTTCACTGGCATGTACCCACAGCCCTTCACGGATGCCCAGGCAAACATCTATGCTGTCCGCAGCTACAAGAACTTCCTGCGCGACATGATCAACAACGAGACCGGAGCGAAGATTTTCGGGCTCGATCCGATCGCAGAGAACCGCTACAACAACTATGTCGAGAAGGGCTTCAAGTCCCCAATCGGACAGGTGGCCAGCCTATACAACAACATGCGCTGGGTAATGACTCCTGGTGGAGAGCAGCTGTATGGAGAGGACCGTAGAAAGGCCATCGCTGAGAGCATTCATGAGGACGAGGCAACATCCGCACGTTGGGACGCCATCAACGAGGCCAACGGTTGGCTGGACGCGCAGCTGAAGCTCATTCCTTTTGGGTCAGAGACTGCGGCTACCGAGGACATCTGGACCAAGTGGTCAGAGTGGCGCGAGCAGATAGAACGCGACCCGATGTACGCCGACGCTCGCCGTAGCTGGTCCGTAGGCTACAAGCCCGAGTCGATGCTCTTCGATCAGTACCGTAGGCAGTTCTGGTCATACATCACAGAGACTCGCCCTCAGTGGGACAAAGAGAACGGAGAAGAGTACAAGGTATGGCAGGGCCGTATAGCGGAGTGGGAGAAGCAAATCCCGATGATTGCCCAGGCCATCATCAATGCCATGGTCTCTGAGAAGGTCGTTCCGTCTGTGGGTGGGCGAGAGGGAGCTCGCATAGTCCCAGGACAGTCCTTGCCGATCGCAGGCCGTCAGGGTTTCCAGCGTTACATCGACATCGACAAGTTGAAGACCAAGTTGCTGCAAGAGGCTACACCTTCTGGGTACCAGATGTGGTCGAAGGACAAGGCCACGTTGTACACTGCCATGGACAAGGCCTACGACGAGCTGTACCTAAACAAGTTCTGGGAAGGCCGTTCAGGCATGAAGGGCTATGCTCTGACAGCATTCGATGAGCAGTTCTTTGCGACCGTGAAGCCTCCGTCAGATCAAGCTATCATCGACTACGTCCTAACCAACTACCCAGGTCGCTGGACCGATGAGGAGATCGCGCAGGCTTTGGAGCACTCCGCGGGCAAGGTAACGGCGGAAGAGCGCATGGAGCCAACAACCGAATACGAGAAGCAGGTACAGGAAGTCTGGGACATCCTCAACTGGGCTGGACCAAGTGCTGGTAGAACCAAGTTGGAGGCCGCTTTGTCGAAGGTCGGCGGCAATGTCGAGTCTGTCACCACGTGGTACGACACCAATGGAACATGGGGAGCAGACCAGAGCAACCCGAAGGTCAAGACCAAGTTTGAGGCGTTCCTGTCTGACCTCCGCCGCGCGGCTAATCTTCTGGACCTGAAGCCACCAACCGGGCCTCAGTTGCAGGAGTTGGTTCAGGCCGAGGCCGACAACAACGCTTTCAAGGCCCAGATCGCCGGACAGTATGGGGAAGGCTTCTGGGACCTACTGACGCTCTATGCCACGACGTCAGACAAGGCTGAGAAGAAGAAGGTTCGTCGGGAGAACCCCGAGATCGACGCCTACTACAAGGCCAAGGATGCCTACGCTCCCGAGCACCAGATTTGGGCCAAGTGGTACAACCCAGACCTGTATCGTGGGGAGGGGGGCGGCGGTGGAACAGCGGGAGGGGCTTGGTCTAGCCTCACCAATCCTAGCCGCGCGGCGAGGGCGGGTGCTCCGAAGGGCGGAGGTGTGGGCGGAGGAAAGTCCACTGTCTCTGCCAAGGGAAGTTGGGTGCCGATCGGCTTCCGCAGTGCCAACTATCTGACCAAGACAGGCTCCGGGGGCGCATCTGCCCAGCCGGTCTACCCGAAGGGCTTCCAGGCCGTTGTGGGGAAGCTGGCGATGAGGGAGATCGAGGGTCTGGCTGCGACCGGAGCGCCTCTGTCTGGACCTACAACCCAGTTCCTACAGAACCTGATTGGCAGGCACCCAGATTGGCGGGAGTTCATCGAGTCCATTCTGAGCGACAGTCGCCGCTTGCTTTCGTCCGTGTAGTTATGGTATAGTTGACATAAGAGTCGGGGAACCTTACAAACCAATAACCCGATATGGAGGCAACGATGCCTGAGAACGTACTTCCAGTTGCTGGTGGCAGCAACGATGGGGTTCCTTCTGGGACGCCCATTCCAGGCGGGGTTGAAACTACGGCTCCAGTAGCCGTACCAGCGACGCCCGTACAGCCATCAACCGACGCGGAGGACTGGAGATCAAAGTACGAGGAACTGCACACGCAGTTCACGCGCGACATCTCCCAGCAGAAGTCTACCTTCCAGTCGCAGATTTCTAGGATCGAGAACGAACGTCAGCAGGAGCGCAAGAATCTTGAGCAGGAACTGCACAAGCTTCGAACCGCCTCGATGGACGAGCCTGATCGCTTGAAGTACGAGAACCAGCTCTACAGTCAGAAGCTGAGCGAGTACGAGACCCAAGTGGGACAGTACAAGCAGCAAGTGGAAGACGCCCAGGGCTTCGGTTCAGCGATCGGTGCATTCGCCAAGCTCGGCATTCCAGTTGACAGGCTGGACCTAGATCATGGCCCTGATGCTCTGGCAGAGAGCGGATGGAGAGCCGTGGCCGACCGCATGGCCTACCTGCAATCTATCGCAGTGGGGCGTGCGCCTGCCCCTGTGACACCCAACCCGGTACAGGCCGCAAGACCCGTACCAAGGCCTGGAGAAGTGACGCCACCCCAGGTTGTATCAGCACCTGGTTCTACCACCACCGGACGAACGTGGGGCGAAGTTACAGCCCAACTGACGAAGGAGTGGGGACGCCCAGTGACTGAGAGCGACGTCTATGACGCAGTAGAAGCTGGCCAGCTACCGCACACAATCATTCCAGGCCTGGAGAACACCTAGCACCTGGAAGACTGAGGTGCAACAATGCCTAGCAATGTAAATGAGACCGAGTATGCGAGTGCCGTAAAGACTTCTTACGAGCGCCGCTTGCTCACCCGAGCACTACCTCGACTGATCCACACGCGCTTTGGTGATCAGGCGAGAGTCAACCGCGGCTTCGGAACCCTTGAGTTCCGCAAGTACGCAGGTCTGTCAGCTGTGACGACTGCGCTGGACGAGGGCAACACCCCGAACAGCCAGCTTGCACCGAGCCTGTCTTCGATCACCATCACTCCTCTTTGGTACGGTGCTTGGCTCGGCTTCACAGACAAGATCGACATGGTCGCCTTCGACCCACTCGTCTCAGAAATGAGCGCGATCCTGGGAGAGCAGGCTGGTCTTTCGATCGACACGCTGACCCGCAACACCCTCGTGGCGGGAGCAACGGATGACTTCTCAAATGGTGTGGCTGCTCGTGCCAACCTGGCCGCTGGCGACAAGATCGCCTACGCGGACTTCCTAGTTCAGATCGCTGAGTTGGAAGCAGGCAACGCACGTCCGGTCGATGGCCGCTACAAGGTCATCATCCACCCATACACGTGGGCAACGCTGATGCAGGATACGACCTTCGTGACCCTGTTCGCACGTGAAGCCAACAGTGCGATCCGCAGCGGTCTCGTGGGGACGCTTCTGAACTGCGACATCTACGTGTCAAGCAACGCAGCCAGCTACACACTTGCTGGTTCAGGCTCAGCCTACACTGTTTACTCAGCGCTGTTCATTGGTGCAGAGAGCTACGGTGTCTACGGCATGGGCGACCTGACCCCGAACTTCAACATGGACGGGTCTGGTGCAGAGTACAAGAACATGACCGGCATGAAGGTGAAGCCAGTCAACATCATCATCAAGGACCTGGGCTCAGCCGGAACGGCAGACCCATTGAACCAGCGCGGCACGCTTGCGTGGAAGTGCGCGCACATTGCCAAGATTTTGAACAGCGCGTGGATCAGGGACCTTGAGCACATCAACGACATGAGCTAGGCCAACTAGGCACATAGCTAGCGCATGACCCGAGGAGGGTCGCAAGGCCCTCCTCAAACCAAACCCCGCTGAAGTGTGTTCCCACTCAGCAGGAGGAAACCAATGAGTGTATTCGTGAAGGGAATGCCGCCAACACTGGGCGACAATCCTGCAATCAGACAGATCGCTGGCATGGGTCACTACTCTCTTCAGAGTGACACAACCATTGACACAACGGCCACGTCGTGGACGCTGTTCAATGTACCGGCGAATGTGGTGATTGAGGCCGTATCGCTTGAGGTAACGACCGCGTTCACCTCAACAGGCGGTGCGGGTCTCGCAGTGCGTCTTGGCGATACTCCAGGCGGACGCCAATTTGGTGTGTTTGGTCTCGGCACTCTGGGAACTCTTGGAACGTACAAGAAGCCCGTCGGTGCCGAATACGACACTCCGGTGGTGATCTACGGCACCTTGCTGGCTGGCGGCTCAACCGCAGCCACAGGCGCAGCCAACGTCTGGCTGACGTACCGTCCGAACTCAAATGAGCAGAAGTGGAGCAACGTGAAGTAACGTTGACTTCGTAGGAGGCACCAATGGGTAGTGCAGCAGTAGGCTCAAAGACTCTCCCACAAGCTGGCGAGATGTTCCTGGGCGACGATCCCGCGGTAGTGCGGGTAATCAAGATCACGGCAGGCTTCGACTGCGGTGACGTGACGGGCATCGAGACGCAGGCGGCACACGTCTTGCTCAACATCCCCGCCAACATCATCGTGGAGAAGGCCGCTGAGTACGTCGTAACAGCATGGACCGGATCGGTGACGATCTCGGTTGGTGACTGTGACAGCGCGGCTCAGTTCATCGCAGCTGCGTCAAGCACGACCGCCGCAGCATGGAAGCTGGGACCAGACACGGTCGCCGTGTCTATGCAGATTTACACCGCGGCAAGCGCCATCACCATGACCGTTGGTGGAGCGAACCCAGCAGCGGGCAAGAGCGACTTCTTCATCTGGTACAACTTGGCTCCGTCAGTTCAGAGCTACGCGTAACCTGATGTGAGATCATAGGCGGAGGGAGGTGGGGCTCTTCCCCGGCCCTGCCTCCCTCCGGGGGAACATAGCTATGAGAAAAGCAGATAAGGTGGCTCTTGTCGGATGGTGGCAAGAGACCCGAGAACTGGTACCATGGGACGACCCCAGTTTTGAAATCTGGGGGCTGAATGAAGCCTATGCTCGGCCATGGATGAAGCGCTGGGACCGCTGGTTCCAGGTTCACGGTCGGTGGAACTTCAGCCGCCTGAACAATCCGAACGACCCCAATCACTTCGAATGGCTCAAAGCACAGAAGGCTGTGGCCGATGGCGGCTTCCCCATCTACATGCAGAGGGAGTGGACCGACATTCCGGCCAGTACCCGTTTCCCTCTGGAGGACATCACTCAAGCCTACCTGGCTCCATACATCAAGCGCCTTCGCTTCCCCGGCACCGAAAAGGAGCTTGAGGAGGACACGAAGGGCTACTACACCAGCTCTGTAGCGCTCATGGTAGCGTTTGCTCTTCACGAAGGCTTCAAGGAGATTCACTTCTACGGCTTCACGATGGGGAGCGACACAGAGTACAAGTACCAACGGATCAATGGAGAGTTCTGGATCGGCCTGTGCGCTGGGCGAGGTGTCAAGATCGTACTGCCTGACCCCTGCACTCTCCTGACTTCATCAGGCTTGTATGGATACGAGGTGACTGAGATGCTAGGACGACAGGACCTTGAGTTTCGAATGACGGACCTGAAGAGACTGGTTGACCAAAAGACGGCCATGGTCAACACGCTCCACGGAGCCATCCAGGGATTGGGCAAGGTCGTGAACATCCATCCCGAGTTGGCAGAGACCGTGAAGCCCGAGATGGAGAAGTTCGAGCAGCAGGTCAAGGCCGCGGAGAACGAGCTGTACTCTGTCAAGGGAGCAGAGCTTGAGGTCATGAACTGGCTCAAGACGATCGATCTGCAACCAACCCATCCTGACTTCGGAAAGTATGTCATGGGAACCGAAGCCGAAGCAATCCGGGCACGTGAGGGTGAAGCGCTCCGAGAGTTCGGGAGAGAGTTTGCGGAACCCGCCATAGCCCGCAGTGATGGGCCAGATGCCTAAAGCGACGGCAGACTGGTGGAAAAGGGAACCACCAGATGGAGACGAGCAGAGGCCCGCTGGGGCGCTCTACTGCCTCTTCTGCAAGCGCTACATCTCGCCTTTGCACCTAGAACGCCACAATGAGCAGCATGCTACTGTAGCGGAAGGATGGGAGGAACGGAATGGGAAAGCACAAGAACAGAAGGGGAAACCCCAATTCAGACCTGGGACCCAATCGGGACTTGAGTCGGGAGCAGGAGATTCTCCACAGCCAAAGGCATCTGGACCCCCAGATAGCCCGCCTGCTGGAGATGATCCCGAGCGCAACGGAGAGCCAGAAGCTGGAAATCTCGCTGATGCTTCAGAAGATAGCGAGGGGTCCGGCGTCGTTGCTGGAACGGCCTGACGGTGGTCAACGCATAGCCCAGCTGCGGCACAAGGCAGCTCAGGTTGATGCGACCACGGAGAAGTTCGAGAAGGACAGGGAAACCTTCATCGAGACGACTATCGAAGAGGCCGAACGCAAGCTCAAGAAGACGGGGGCTGAGGCCGACAAGATCAAGGCCAAGGTCGCTACTGAACTACAGCACATGATCCAAGATGCTCGAGCTCGTCGTGGCTCGGACAAGATCAACATGGATCGCCTGCTGTCTACCATGCCAAAGAGGAAGATCGTCGTGACTGGATCGGTGGAGATGATCCGCCGTGGGGAGAACATCATCCCTGAGATTCAGCCCGAGGTCATCCGCATCAAGCACCGCACGTTCGTCTTCCCGCCTGGGGAGTGGGAAGTCCCAGAGCTGGTAGCTCAGGTGCATGATGAGAGACTACGTAAGGCCGAGGAGCAGCGCAAGCGAGAGAATGTGCTTCAGGCTGTTGGCGAGGCCGGACGTGATACCGAAGTGTTCAAGCAGTGGGACAAGATCAATGAGGAGTACGGCTCACAGACCGATCGTGTTCCATCTTACGGAGTCTACTAGACACGGTGAGCCCCCACCACAGAGCGGGCAACCGGAGACACAATGGGAGATCACTACTATCAATCAGACACAGCGGCTGCTGACAGTGACAAGTCCTTCACTGTCCCAGAATCCAGCATGTGGCACGTCGATGCTGTCACTGTCAAGCTTACAGGATCAGTCACAGTGGGCAACCGCAGACCATGTGTTGAGTTCAAGGACACGCCCGGCAACGTCGTTGCCTTCGCTACCGCAGGAGCCACGACAGCCGCCACTGAGGTACGCTACTACACCTTCTGGCCCGGAGCGCCTAACCTGACCTCCTTCATTGGAGGCGCTACCGCCGATCATCTGAGCACACCACTTCCAGAGATGTTGCTGAGGAAGGGATGGACCGTGCGTGTCTACGACATTGCTGCCATCGCCGCTGACTCAGACGCCATGGAAGTGTTCCTGAACTACACTCAAGAAAGAACCATGTAGGGGGAGGTGAGCTGTGGCTGAACCTACCTCAACTCTGGCCTCCCTACGACCAGTCATCGGTCGTCGCCTGGGTATGCCTTTCTTCAAGCTGTTCACCACGACCAGCATTTTGACAGGCACTCCCACAGCGGAGATACTGTATGACAGCGCTCTGACGCAGCCCGACCACTACTGGGAAGGCTCTTACGTCTATCTCGTGTCAGGCACCTACAAGAGCTCGGTTCGAGAGGTCATCAGCTTC
Organism: uncultured Anaerolineales bacterium; assembly: GCA_964351925.1. Classification (GTDB taxonomy): domain Bacteria; phylum Chloroflexota; class Anaerolineae; order UBA7937; family B3-Chlor; genus JAUVXJ01. The sequence continues at coordinate 40,268 of CAYGQI010000001.1, forward strand.
CAGGCTAAGACGGATGCGATGATACTTGACCGCGTACACGGAGGTGCCCCAGCGCCCGCCGATACCTACGAACTTCATACGGGCTGGACAGGCTTCGAACTGAACGACGCCATCAATGCGGCGATCGATTCATCGTTCCCGGCCTTCTTCGACGTTACCTCAGATGAGACCACGTGCGCGTGCGAGGACACCCTGGAGTACTCTCTGGCAGGCCTTGCCATCACACCCTGGAAGATGCTTACCATCTGGGTAGAACAACCTACGAATGCAGTTACTGGGCTTGTGGCCACAGCTGATGCTACCCATGTCACGTTGGCATCAACGGACACCTGCGCTGACATGGAGACCTTCCCAACTAACTACACCGTCAACATCTACGACGGAAAGGGCAAGGGTCAGGTAAGGACACCATCCGCATACAACAACACCACGAAGCAGGTGACAGTCGCAGCTTGGACCACGACCCCTGACACCACGTCGAAGTACAAGTACTATGACAAGACGGCCCAGCTTCAAGACTGGCAGCGCTTGTTCCCGGTGCGCTTTGATCAGAAGGACTGGCCATCCAAGATGTACTTCACGAGCCGCTACAGCGACCTGTGGGGCAACAGGTTCCGCCTACAGTACCTCAACAAGCCTCTTGCTCTAGCCCTGGAGGACAGCACGACTGTCGTCCCATCTGAATACATCATCCTCAAGGCGCTGTCCCTGCTGTACGCGAACAGGTCGAATGTCAACCGCTTCGACCGTTCTCGCTTCGGACAGATGGCCCAGCAGTTTGCCCAAGAAGCGGAGAAGTACAAGAGGGAGCACATGTGGAGCCCGCCTCCGGCCTCCTTCTGGGCAGATCACGAAGCAGGCGGACGCTATCCACCAACAGACGGCGATCCGATGGGGTGGTTCTAAATGGCTAATCCTCCGGTAACAGGAACCATAGAGCTGGACGGAAAGCCCTACCTGATCAACATCGAGAGCTGGAGGGGGAAGGACATCGTTGACTTCTCCCCTCCTGCCTCTGTTCCGGGCACGGGCACCATCTACTCTGACTTGGGCTTGTATCAGCCCATTGCCATGCTGGACTTCAGTCACGGCATCGGCTTCGTTTGGCATACAGACGAGTCGGGGTATCTGAACACCGAAGGCTACATTGACACACGTCACTCGAACCTTGTCACGCTCTATACCCAGGAGACCCAGAAGACGGGCGGCTTGGCGATGCAGCGGGAAGGTGGGGTGACGTTTGGCAACTACATCTACTTCTGGGGCACAGGCGGCGTAGAGCGCTGGAGTTCCGGTTCCGGCTTCGAGACCGTCAACTTCAAGAGCGTGACGGTGGATACCGCAGCAGAGGCCAAGGTGACGGCGTCTGCTACCACGACTGCCTCCTTTACTGTAGGGGCAGATGGCAGCAACCGCATGTTGGTCGTCCTGATCGCTATGGAGACGACCCAGACTGTTAGCACTATCACCTACGGCGGCGTGTCGATGACCGAGATCGACAGCATCTCATCGACCTCCAAGGTTTGTGCCTATCGCCTGTTGGCCCCGGCTACAGGAGCCAACACCCTCGCCATTACCCTGGGAGGATCAACGGACTGGGAATACTGTGTCATCTCGCTACTCAATGTGGACCAAGTCAGCCCGACGGGAGTGGCATCCAAGAACACGGCCTCCGCTCAGACATCGTCATCTATCACCCCCGCTGCCGTAGAGGGGAACTTGGTGCTGGACATCTTGTACAAGGTGGGAGCATCAACCGACACCTTGACCATCGGAGCTCTCCAGACACAGCGCATGTTGCAGTCTGACTCCAATGCTACGGCTACGCAGGGTGCTGCATCGACTGAGCCGTGGTCTACAGGCACAACCGTCACGATGAGCTGGACCTGGACGAACGCACGAGACGTCAGGCACATGGGGTTTGCGGTCAACCAATCTACTCATCTCGTGGCTGTCAACACCATGTTCTCAACGGGCGGCTACCTGTTCATGTGCCCGGACGGAGAGCGTATCAAGAAGTCCTCAACGGGCGGCATCACCGCGAGCGGGTGGTCAGATGCTGGTGTGAACAGCAGGTCGGCTGACTACAAGTGGATGGCCATGCACGGAGGCTACGTCTTCGCGGGTAAGGACTCCAAGTCCATTGTCTACTATGACAGCTCGGAGACCCTAGCCAGCCTGTGCGGCGATCCTGCGGACGACACCACAGAGGTCTATGCTGGAGCCACAAGCGTCTCAACCATCCAGGGACTGTCCTACAACAACTACTTCTTCGCCTCTCGCCAGGACGGCATCTGGCAGATGGACCAGACAACCACCCCGTACACGATGAAGCCTGTCCTTCCATTCACGGACGAGGTGTCGAGCTACAACCTGCGCTGCATGAAGGTAAGTAACAGCTACTTGTACTTCTCCGTGCGAGACAGGCTGTATCGCTGGAATGGCTCTGCGCTGACCGACATCACCCCGAGCCGATTGACAGCCGATTGGCCGTTCGTCATGTATGGTCAATTCGACAACTTCGTGTCATTTGGCAAGTGGCTCTTCTTCACCGCCCGCACGAGCGCGACCACATACACAGAAAGCATCATCTGTTGGGATGGGGTGGGCTACCACAAGCTGTGCAGCCCGATCACGACTGGCGTGGGTTCCATCACCTTCATGACCTACGACACCACCAACAACTACCTATGGTATGGAACAACCGATGGCTCTACTCACTCGATCTTTGAAATCCCGTTCAACGAGCGATCAGAGTATGCATACGCTCTCTTCCCGATCACGGGCACGAACGCTCTCACCTCAAGCCGAGTTGACTGTGGGTTCAGGCGTGTCACGAAGTCAGCTCCGTTTCTACTGATCACAGCGCAGAACCTGACGACCGCCCGCTATATCCGGGTCTACTACAACGTGGATGACACTGGGTGGATTCAGTGGGCAGACGTCAAGAACGACGGACTGACCCAACTGGACTACCCTGGTGGTCAGATGTCCTTCGAGGCCGAGTCCTTCCTACAGCTGAAGTTCCAGCTCGTGACGGACAGCTCATCCCAAAGCCCTATCCTAGAGGGTGCCATCCTGATGGTCATGCTTCGACCGGATGTCCACTGGGGCTACACCTTTGACATCCAGGCCAGCCGAGGCATGCTCTATGGTGGCTTTGCTGAGAGACGCTCTGCGGCGGACATCAAGGATGACGTCCGTGGAGTACGCAACTCAAAGTCTCCGGTCAAACTGGTGAGCCCGTTTGGTGAGGTGATCTACGGGTACATCTCATCCGTGAGCGAGACCCCGGTTGAGTACAACGAGGAAGGCGGCATCAGTGCTGGTAAGGCAGAGATCGAGATGGTACTGCGTTGCTCATTCGTGGAGTCGCTTGAAGTTGGTTCTTCTGAAGAGGGCTAATGGCGTACAGACGCCCGAAGCAGCTTACCTATCGGTGGATGCCGACTGCTGGCTCCAAGAAGTCGAAGACCCGCAGAATCAGGATGCCGCAGTCTCCCTATCGTCCTCTCCGCATTCGTGGAAGGGATGCGGTCAAGGCGAGGGGAGAATGGCAGGTACCGAGGCCGGGCGGGCTGGTTATCCATCGACGCGGCAAGCGCACTCGTACCGAAGGCGTCGATCTGGAATCCAGGGCCAAGCATGGGCTACGGGGCACTTTGCCAGAGCGCGTCTTCTACAAGGCCCTCGAGGGTCGCTACTTCGTAGCGAACGTAGACTTCGACTTTCAGAGTTCGATGGACGGGGGGCGGCTGGAGCTTGGGGGCATCTTGGCCGACTTCATCTTCTGGCACCGCAGACTGGTGGTGCAGGTCCAGGGACCGACGCACGAGTACTACCTTCGGTTCCGCAAGGACGAGGAGCAGCGAGACGTCCTGACAGACAAGGGCTTCTCCGTATTGGAGATCGATGACGACGATGTATTGGATCAACCAACGCTTGACGCGTGGCTCCGCCGCAACCTCGATGTTTCAAGAGGTGGTGTTGGCGCTACGTATCGTACTTTGTAAGCTGAACTGGGGATGGATCAGGGGCTGGCTTGGGTACAAGCTCGCTCGACCATTTCACAAGCTGACAGGTACGCTGGTCTTCACGACGGTGTGGAAGGCCAGGGACCTGACGCATGGAATTGACTATGGCATCGTTGGCTTCCGCTGCGTGACCCAGCTGGGCGTGGCCAAGATGATGGGGGACTGGCACAGCGACACCTCCACCATGTATGATGTCAAGTACTTCGGATATGGCATTGTCGCTACCGCAGAGAACACGGGAGACACAACGCTCTACTCCGAGGTCGAGACCAGAGACGGAGCCACGATGTACTTGGGCGGAGCGGGCAACTCTATCTCCTTCGTGACCACGCACACCTATGCGTCAGCCTACACTCTAAGAGAGATTGGGTTGCTCTCTGCACTATCCAACGGAACCCTATGGGACCGCACCGTTCTTTCCCCCACCGTGACCGTCGCTGGCGGCACCGCGGTGGAGTGGACTTACGTGATAACCGCTGTAGCGGGAGGCTAGTATGGCAAGAGTTTTCGGTTCAGCAGTCACATCCGAGGTCGCTCTGGCTGCAACTGTGGCCAAGACCGTAGTTCAGCTCGTGGCGGCATCCAATCACAAGGTGGCTCTGCTGGGATGGGGCGTATTCTTCGATGGCGTCTCAGTGACAGCCGAGCCTATCCAGGTCGTGCTGATGAGACAGACCGACGCGGGCACGGCATCTGCCCTGACCTGCCGTCAAACGCAGACCGCCGCTGAGACCCTCCAGACCACGGCCCAGCACACGGCCACGGTTGAGCCTTCGTCAAGCGACATCTTGGATGTCCTTGAGGTTCACCCTCAGTCTGGCTACGAGATCAAGTTCCCGCCCGGACACGAGATTTGGGTGAACGGCGGGACCCGCGTGGGCATCGTCTGCACGTCTCCGTCTGTGCTGAACGTCAGAGCCAAGATGTTCTTTGAGGAGTAGATGTACTCAGTCGGAACCCGCTTCGCTTGGCAGAGACGAGCACGTCCGCCTTATGCCGAGGACAAGACCTACTGGTACGACGCCAGCAACGTCGTGACCTTCACAGGCATCCTGTCATACATTCTGACGACGCCTGTTACTGGGTTCATCAACTTCTGGACCACCGCAGGCAAGACCATCGGCTCGCACTTGGCCTTGATCAAGGTGCCTAGCCGCAAGTAGGAGGATACAACTTTGGAGCCACTTCGGGGCGTAATGACCGGATCGAAAGGACAACTCTGCCAGCTGACCTGCGTGGATGATGATGGTATCGCCCAGGACGTCTCTGGCTTCACCGACATCAAGGTCGTAGCTCAGTCAGAGGACGGGCGCAAGACTGCCATATCCACCGGGGCCTACACGACTGACGGCACGGACGGCAAGGTGCAGTTCTCTTGGGCAGCTAACGACATTGATCGTGGAGGCGACTGGAAGATTCAGATTGAGTTCCACAAGACCAACACGATCGCCCTGTCCTACATCAGCATCATGGAAGTGGGCGACGCCCTGAGAACCCCGAGCACCTAGCATGGCAGACCAGGTCTACTTGCTTGATGACACACATGCCTTGAGCGGCCTGACCACGGGTGCATCGTTTGCCGTCACCGCCGCCTCTGGTACTACTTTGCTCGTAGTGCTGGCAAGTGCTCTAGAGAACATCTCCATGTCAGCCTACACCTATGATGGGGACACGATGCCCTACTATGAGCTGGCGTATGGCTATGGGGGTGGTGGCTATTCCTGGCTGTGGTATGTCACACCGAAGAGCGGCAGTAAGACGCTCTCCTTTACCTGGAGCGGCAGTCACTACGTTGGGTTTACCTGTTACCACTTCAAGGACATCTGTGTCTCTACTCCGGTGTACTCAAAGACCCAAGAAGCTGGATATGGCCCCAACTCCACTGGCCCGACTGTCGCAACGATCAGCTCTGGGTTCTATGCTGTTCAAGCAGCAGCAACTAACTACGAGACGGACGTCGGTGCCTACCCCATGGACGGCCAGACGACGGACCAACAGTTCGCAACCTCCGTCAGCGGAAGTGGGGTCTGCTCCCTCTTTCACGATTCTGTAACTGGCGGCTCAGATACCTTTCGTTGGGACTGGCAGGACCACCTTGGATGGCAGAGCTGGGGGTCTGTGGTTTACCTGCTTCGATCCGAGCTGAGAGTCAAAGAGACCACCGATGTTCGAAGGCCGGTGATGAACTCGGACGTATGGAACCAGCGTCGAGCTGGGATAGGGTACTAGATGCCCATCGTCTACGACAACTCTGCCTATGGGGCTTCTGCCTACAGCACATCGTTCACACTGGCCCATACGATCACTTCTGGCTCAGGTCTCATTGGGCTGCTAGGTCTAGGCTTGATAGGACTCACAGACCGTATGCCCACCAATGAAACCTACAACAGCGATGCTGCCACAAACTTGGCTGATAGCTCTGGTGTCTCGATGGATAGGTTTAGAGCGGGCTATCTCTTTCCTCCAGACTCTGGGGCATACAGTTGGGCAGGATCGGCTGGGAACTGGGACCTTCTTCTGAGACAATCCATCTCATTCACCGGGGTTGCGTCTCCAACATTCTATCGGGACACAGACGCACACGAAATCTATGCTTTCCAGCCCACGGCTACTGTCACTCTTACCACAGCGCCCGCCGATGTAGTAGTGTACTGGGGATATGCCCACTCTCAAAACGGAGCTATTGCTGGTAACGGCACTGACGTACATGAGTTTGGGACATCTGTGGGCACCTACTATGTCCATGCAGTTCTGGGCTACAAACTGGCAACGTCGGACAGTACGACCATCAACATCACTGGGGGTTGGGGAACAGATCACTGGAAAGGTGTATGGGCCATTGCTCTCATCAATGGGCCAGCATACGGGTCCGGGCCTGACTTCCCGATAGGATTGGACCGCGGCCTCGTTGGTCTTGGGGCCAAGCTCCGTAGACGTCAGAGATGGGGGTATAGTTAGATGACCCTCGGATACGGCGGCGACTTTACCTACACCTACAACAACAAGCGTATCCACGTCTTCCACTCAGCAAGCAGCACTTGGGTGTGCCAAAGTGGTGGGGATGTGGAACTACTCGTGATTGCGGGTGGCGGTGGAGGAGGGTCAAGCTCTCCCACCTATTGGGAAGGTGGCGGTGGTGGAGCAGGCGGGCATATCTATGAGGCATCCCACACCGTAGCACCAGGGAACTATACCGTCACTGTAGGAGGGGGCGGAGGGACCAACAACAATGGCAATCCCTCCATCTTTGATACTCACACGGCGGTCGCGGGCGGGGCAGGAGGCGGTGGGGTCAACAACGATCCTGGTAGTTCTGGAGGATCGGGCGGAGGCGGTGGGGCCTCTGGCGCTGCTGGTGCGTCTGGAACTAGTGATCAGGGATATGCCGGTGGTAATTCAACCAGCAACAATGGTGGTGGAGGCGGCGGATCAGGCGGAGTGGGCGGCTCTCCAACTACAGCTGGCGTTGGAACTTCCCGCAGTATCACAGGACTTGCTTACACCTTCTCCAGTGGTGGAACCGGCAATAATGGAAGCTACGCTCGCGACAGTTACACGGGTCATGGTGGACCGGGCAGCAACACAAGTGGTGGGTCTGGAGGAACTGGCGGATCGGGCGTGGTTGTATTGTCCTATGACTGTACGGACACGGCCTACATGTCTGCCGAAGGAACTGGTGGGACCATCACCGCAAGCGGGCTAGACAGAATCCACACCTTCACATCCTCTGGCACTTTCACTCCAGTAGGAGGGGCAGGCTACGCCAGAGTTCTTGTAGTGGGTGGAGGTGGTGGTGGAGGTAATGGTGGTGGTGAGTGGGAGGCTGGCGGAGGCGGAGGCGGTCACGTCATGTATGACTCACTCTGCTACATCGGTGGGGCTACGACTGTCACAGTAGGAGCAGCAGTGGGAGCGGCGACTGTTGGTCAGAACTCATCCTTTGGTTCATACAACCTCTCGTTGGGAGGTGGGTACGGAGGTAGTTCATCTCCTGGCGGTCCTGGTGGTTCTAGCGGTGGCGGAAGCTATTCCCAGAGTGGGGGGTCTGTTCGAGCTGCTATCCCATTTGGGTATGTGGGAGCACATGGAACAAGTGGTCCCAACTACGGTGGAGGCGGAGGCGGAGCTGGAGAGGTAGGAAACACGGATGGCGCTCGCTACGGCGGAGACGGTATCATCTGCACCATCTATGACGGCTCCAACATCTATTATGGCGGAGGAGGAGGAGGCGCTCCATCTGGCCCAGGGGGAGATGGGGGTGGTGGAACTGGAACAGGCGGGACCGGGGGCTCAGGTTCAGCCAACACAGGCGGCGGCGGGGCAGGCGGCTACTCAAGTGGTGGAGGAAATGGCGGTAGTGGCATTGTCATCGTTCGCTATACTATCCTGCCAGTTGCCGCCCCTTGGCCAGACTTGATCGGATTGACACAATCGTCTGCTGGTCCCATGCAGACATCCATGAAATCAGCACCACGTAGGCGTAATAGGAACGCCTACTACTAGGAGGAAACATGGCAGCTTTGAATGGTGTAGCACTGACGTCTGAGGTGGCCCTTGTAGCGGCTACGCCTAAGACGGTCATCCAGCTGATCGCGGCGTCCAACCACAGGGTTCGTGTCCTTGGCTGGGGCGTCTTCTTTGATGGTGTCAGCGCCACGGCTGAGCCAGTGCAGGTGCGTCTGCTCCGTCAGTCCACCGCGGGCACGATGTCGGCTTTGACCCCAGTAGAGATGCACCCTGCGGACGAGACGATGCAAACCACAGCCTCGTATGGGGCATCTGCTGAGCCGACAGCCGGTGACGTACTCGATTGTATCGAGTGCCATCCCCAGGGCGGCTACGAGAAGTGGTTCCCGCCCGGATACGAGGTAATCGTGCCCGGCAGCGGGAGGCTTGGTCTGGAGCTTACAGCACCAGCAGGCGTGAACGTCAGAGCGAAGTTCTTCTTCGAGGAATAGTCCATGGCCGAACCGTCTGGAAGCAACTTCCCAACGTCGCTGGACGACGCCACGTCTCTGTTGGCGGCTGTGACCAACCAGAAATCCTTTGTGGTTTCTGGTGCTCATGGCGGCGGGGCCACAACCATCACTGTCACCGGGGCCATCTCTGGCGTTACAGCCCCAGGCTATGTGATCAACGGACGCACAGGAGAGATTGTTCACTTCGGTGGCATCTCTGGCTCTGACTTCACGGGATGTACTCGTGGGGCAGACGGCACTTCGTCCACCGGAATGAACGACTTGGATGTACTCTATCATGCCAGTGTGGCAAAGTACCACAACCAGCTACGAGCAGCTGCCATAGCCATCGAGACGATCTTGGGAGTGAGTCCGAATGTGATCGATGATACGGTGGCGGCATCCGCCAGCCCCACGTCGGTCGCTCAGTATCTCGACATGGTGGCGAACAGACTCAAGGCCATCACTGGCGAGGCCAGCTGGGTCACAGCTCCCGACGCCTCCCTCTCCACACTCAACGGGTACTTCTCCACCCTCACATGGACGAACTTCACGTATGAGCACGGCTGGGTAGACTATGACACTACCTACAACCCTGGCGGATATGTCAAGGACCCGTTTGGATGGGTTCATCTGCGGGGTTTGGTTAGGACTGGGACTGTGGGAACGAGTATCGCCACGCTACCGGCTGGCTATAGACCATCTCACATAGTGTTGTGGGATTCACAGGCCAATGGTGCCCTGTGCAGGACGGACGTCAATCCATCGGGCACCGTCGTTGCCAGCTCTGGTAGCAACGCCTGGTGGTCTCTCGAGGGCTGTGTCTGGTTGGCTTATCAATGACCGATCCTAACGTCGAGGGCAAGATAGAAGCGATAGTGGGTTATGGGGATGACCCGGAGCACATCTCGGCGGTCCCGCTACGTGCCTACATTCAGCGCCCATGGCGTCTCTTCCTGACAGGCGCGAGGAGCATAGGCAACTATGCTCTTGCATCCGGAACGATCCTGATTGATCTCGTTCCAGAAACCTCTGCCCTTTATCTGGCCTACTCCACATTGACCGGGGATGCTGATGCCCACTCGTGGGGAGAAGCATACGCCTGGGGTTCAGCTGACCTGTGTTGGGGAGGCGTCGAGTCTCTGCATTATGTCGAGCCAACCTTCGATCTGGGCGAGATTCTGTACATCTCTCCAGACTCACAGGACATCAAGGTTGAGTCGGGGTCCAAGCATGAAAGCCAGGTGTGGACGCAGACAGGCGGGATCATGCGCGGGCATCCTGCTCAGTGGTGGGTGTCCTACATGCCCAGCCACATCGTGGACTACGGTTTCAGCTCGGCATCCAGCAAGACAAGGATGGGGGACCTGTCAGGCACCACCAGCGCCGAGATAGCTCCACACGGCACCGCCAACGTGCGAACCAAGGGCGGTATATGATACAATGAGTTGACATAAGAGGACAGTGCATGACACCCAACCTCAAGCTTACCCAGGAAAAGCTGCTGGCCGAAAACTGCGAATGGCAGTCCTTCGACCCCCAGCTGGCCCTAGATGCGGACTACACTTTCGGCCTGTCCGATAACCCCACAGCCACCGGCATGATCTTGCAGGTCACTGTGGGCACGCTGACGGGCACCCCGACGTACAGACCGTCGCTTCAGGGCTACGACGCGGATGGTGTGCCCTACGCCGTGTGGACAGCGGCCTCGGCCATCTCGTCTGCCAGCACGAAGTACTATTGGCTCGGCCCTGGAGCGTCAACCATCGGAGACTACACCGAGGGCGTAGGAGCTCCTGTGCCTCGCCTTTGGAGTGTCTTCATCGACTACACCGGAACACCCGGAGCACACTATGCTGACGTGACAGTACACGTCCAGCTACTTCGTTAGGAGGACTACATGAGTCTATCGAACGCTTCCGAGAATGATGTCCTGAAGATGTTCTTGCAGGGCACCGATCCGTCTTATCGTTCTGGAGCTACCCAGTACATGGCCCTTGTGTCGGACGCTGGAGGCGGAGGCAGCGTGAGTGAAGCTACTCCTATCGCCAACGAGCTGACCTACACGGGCTATGCCCGAGTGCCGCTGACCAAGGCAACAGCTTGGACCGACAACGGCTCCAACTTCACCAACGCGACGCAGGTTCTGTTTGGCAAGAGAACCGACGGCGGAGCCACCCAGACGGCGACAGCGTTCGTGGTGGTTGACACCGACAGTGGAGCCATCAACATGGGCATCATCGGGGACTTGACCGCCGATTTGGACATCAGCCAGAACATTCAGCCCCTGTTCGAAATTGGAACGCTAACCGTCACGGCGGAGTAGTATGGCCGGGTTCATCAAGTTCTCGTCTGTGACAGACGCCTATGACGCAGGCCGAGTAACAAGGGCTGGCTTCCGCAAGGCCATATCTGCCACCACCGCTACTGGCGTGTGGATGGACATGGGTATGACTGGCGGAGGCCCGCCCCCGAACTACTACGCGTCTACGCCCCTCACCTGGGCCACACTGACCCAGAGTGGGGATGGTGGGCTGTATCACGGCGGGAACGTCTCTCCGGCGAGCACACACTTGAAGTCGCTGTTGATCCAGTCGAGCGTCGTGACTACCGCAACTCCATCAACGTGGGTCCTGTGTGACTACCTTGGCTACTGGCCCTTCATCGAGCAGGTGGGGTCGCAAACACTCATCGGCTCCGGGCTTACCCGCTACACAGATGGTGTGGGGGTGCTGGCGATGGTGGTGAACCAAGCGGCGGCGGCTGGCGGGGCAACCTTCTCCTTGAACTACACCAGCCCTGCTGGATCGGGCAGAACGTCCCAGACCATGAAGTGCAACACGTCCACCAACATTGGAAACATCATGACCACGATGCCGGTTCACACGGCCACCTACTCCAGCAGCCCGTTCGTTGGCTTGCAGGACGGAGACACTGGAATCCTGTCCGTTCAGACAGTTGATTGGGTGCAAGAGGACGTGGGGCTGTGCGCCCTCGTCCTCGTGAAGCCTATCGCTCAAATCTCGTTGGAGCCCGTGTCTTCTGGCCCAACCATCTACCCTCCATCCGAAAAGGACTTTGCCATAGATGCCGTGGGAACTCTCCCCGTCATCCAAGACAATGCCTATCTGAACTTCATCGCGCACCCGGCTGGCACGTTTGCTACCGCTGTAGTTTGGGGCATGATCGAGACCATCTGGAGCGCATAGGAGATACCAATGGCAGGTTTCACTTCGCTAGACAACCTCATCACCAACGTGTCCAACTCGGGCAAGTTCTGGCGCACCGACTGGAACAAGAACTCCGCCACAGCAGGTACAGTGGTTGCCGGTACGTGGCAATGCTTTGCTCCGGGGGCGGGCAATCCTCCAGCGAACACCACGCACGTAGCTGCCGTGACAAAGACATGGCATCCAAGCTACGACTTCACTTCAGGCAACAACGGCATCCTGCACAACGGGAACGTCGGGACTGCCTGGGATGACTACAAGGTCATCCTCAATGCGTCGGTGTTCTCGGGTGCGGCCACCTCCGCTCCCATCGTGTTCATGCTGGTGGATGTGCTGGCCCACTCGCAACTGACTGCCGCTACACTCGCTACGGCAGGCACCTACACGTTCCTCAACACCGAGAACGTCACCTTCGACAGCTCTTCTGGCCTGCGTATGATTACCACCAACGACTACGACACCTACACCCCATTCTCGCTGTCTGGGGCAGGAACGCCTCCGACTGGTATGTCAGCAGGGACGATCTATTGGACCATCCGCCAAGACGCCACGCACTCCAAGATCGCCACGTCCCTCCAGAACGCCATCGCCAACACCTACATCGCATGGACCGACAACGGCACCCCGGTCAACACGCTCACCTGCCGCTGGCCTCGTTATTCCACTGGAGCTGGCGTAGACATTCTAGCCTACAACCTTGTGGCATTTGGCACGGCGGGCACGTCCAACCACACAATCAACTACACCAACTCGGCTGGGACAGGAAGCAGACAGACCCCAGCTACCCTGCCAGCATCCCCGACCTCAGTGCCGATCTTCACTATCCCGTATTCTGGAACAGCAGCCGGTAGATATGGTCCTGGCTTTCCACGACAATCAACGGATGCCGGTGTCCAGTCCATACAATCGTATGTGACTTCTGGCAACTTGGCCAATGGCGCATTGGCAGTGCTGGCCTACAAGCCGATCCTGACCCTGCCCATCACCACTATCGGTGTGGCGTCTGAGCGTGACCTCGTGAACCAACTGCCTAGCATGCCGAGAGTGTATGACGGTGCCTGCCTCATGTGGCTTGTCTACACACAGGTCGCCATCCCGAACAACACCGCCTACTACGGACACATGGACTTCGGCTGGAGCTAAATGACCCTTCTAGGGCGATACTCCATCTCCACCAAACTGCCGCTACGCTATCGAGCCGGAACGACAACGGCTGGCTCTAGCTTCGGCTACACCTATGGCAACTCCGCTCCAGGCTGGTCGCACATGATCTGGACGGACGGGGCCAATGAGTCCCTCCCCCACATCGAGTACCCGTCCGGCTATCGTGGGACGGGCTGGAAGATGCCGCTCGGACTAAACACGTCCCTCAGCGTGAAGTACGGGCTTCTAAGCGGCCAGACGGCTGTCATCACCGTGACTACATCTGCAACCGGCAGCACTGCTCGTCCGGGCACCGGCTCCGCTACCATCACCATAACGGCAGACGGCACGGCTGGTCTGGTGACGATGGGTGAGGGAGCTGCCACGATCACCCTCAGCGCTCTTGGCGAGATCGTAGCCCAGTTGGCGGCTGAGGGTGCTGCAACCATCACTATCACGGCTGAGGGCGACGCTCTGACTGCTCTTGGCTGGCCAGAAGGGACGTCTACCATCACGATCACCGCCGAGGGCGTACCCATGGCCTACGGGTTCATGGAAGGCACCACAGACTGGCCGAGTGGTACTCTGACCGCAGATGAAGTAGCCAACGCTGTTTGGGAAGAACTGGCGGTTGACCACGATGGCGCGGGCACAATGGGCGAGCTGCTGAATGGAGCTGGCTCAGCTGGAGACCCATGGTTGACAACCCTACCAGGTGGCTACACAGGCGACCAAGCTGGAGCCATCATCGGAAACGACGTGTATCAGGCCAAGATTTGGATGACGCACGGATCGGTACGAGACTACTACCTGATGGCGTGGTTCCATGATGGAGAGCCTATCATCACTGGCATCACCAGTCCTAAGATCGAGGTCATCAAGGCTGAGGATGGAACAGACTTGGTGCCAGAGGACAACATGACGCAGGTCGGTTCGTTGGGCCTGTACAAGTACGAGTCAGCCTACATGGTGACAGCAGGACAAATCTACATGGCCAAGGTGAGCGCCACGATCGACGGTGCCACCCAAACGTGGTATCAGCCCGTAGGCATCAATGCCTAGCAAGACACCATGGAATGCCTTCATCATCTTGGATGAGGTCCTCGCCTCCTTTGGTGAATCTGGAGGAGGCGGTCCTAGTGGTGCAGCAATGCGAGTCCACTGGGGCAGGCTGGACAATCAGAGAGCTCATAGGCCAGGTGGAGGAGACTCAGTCTTCACCGCCGTTGCTGGAGCTACGAGGAAGAGGAAGAAGAGATGATCCAAGGACAAGACTACTCACACTACAACGCCAAGGTGAACTTCCCGCTGGCCATCAAGAATGGTCAGAAGGTCTTCTACCTCAAGTCGTCCGAGGGCAACAACTGGAGCGACGACACCTACGAGGAGAAGCGCCTGGCCTGCATCCCTACCAAGGCTCCCTTCGCTCCCTACCACTTCATGAAGATGGCCTACACGGCTGTCAGTCAGGCGGCATGGTTCAAGAAGTGTGCTCCAGACCCAACACCTCTTCCACCGATCGCAGACATCGAGCAGCACCCGGCTGAGCCGGACAACCTGCTCATCCCTATGGCCAAGAAGCGCTCACATGTACAAACGCTTCTCCTAGAGACCGAGAGGCTGTTTGGTCGCAGGCCCATTATCTACACTGGGGTCTACTGGTGGAAGGACAACATCGGGGACGTGTCTTGGGCGAAGGACTACAAGTTCATCATCGCTGGCTACCTGTTCTTCAAGCAAGCCATCCCTGCCAACTTCAACATCTGGTGGCCAGGACCCCGCACCCTGTTCTACATCCCACGCGAGAACGTGATTGGATGGCAGTGGGCGGGCGACATCCCGAACATCAGCAATACCACATACCCCTGGTCTACTGGAGCTCAAGACTTCAACGTGTTTGACGAAGTTCAGATCGCTGCTCTCGTGAGCGGCAGTACAGAGACGCCTCCGCTGACTGAGGCCGAGAAGCTTGATCTCGTGTACAAGTGGTATCTCGAATCTCACGGAGGCTAACATGGCACCCAAGAAGCGCGTGTCCCAAATCAACGCTGAATGTCAGGCACTCATGATCTCCATCCCGCCGCTGCTGGTCGATCTGAAAGAAGGACAAACGGAGTTGGGGAAGAAAATCCAGAATGTTGATGAGGCCATTCGGGGCAACGGCAAGGAGGGCCTTGTCGCCAGGGTGACGCGTTTGGAAACTGCGAACACTCTTGATCGCCAACAAACTGTGGAGGCGAAGGAACTGGCTCTCGATCTGGTCAAGAACCCCCCAAAACCGCCTAGCCCAACCCAGTGGTGGTACGCGCCCATCTTCGGTATCGGAGCGTCTATCCTGATCTGGTTCTTCACACAGGAACTTCCCAAGATTATCGCCCATATTGGTCCATAATCCAAAGGGGGGACTTGACAAACCTCAAAAAGAGGTGTATTCTTAGACAGTCCGAGGAATGGTGTAGACCGGGAGCACGCTAGCCCTGGGAGCTAGTGGCGGTGGTTCAAACCCACCTTCTTCGACCTGCGGGTTAAGTTGGAGTGGAACCACGGTGGCCTCATAAGCCGCGTAGACGAGTTCAATTCTCGTACCCGCTACCTTCATACCAGAGTGGCGCAACGGTAGCGCAAGCCGCTGTTAACGGCGAGGTTGCAGGTCCGAATCCTGCCTTTGGTGCCAAGAAGTCGAGTACCGCTTACCTTTACAACTGATCGGCAATAACAGGCCAGTGAAGCACAATCGGCAGTGCGGTCGCCCTGTAAGCGACAGGCAGTGGGTTCGACTCCCACCTCTGGCTCCTGAGAGTTCTGCACATCAGCGTTGAAATCTGGCTGTTCTCACGGCGCGCTAAAGAGACAGCAACACGCAGGCATGGGGTAAAGGATAGCCCAGCACCCTCCTAAGGTGCGTGTGAGCGTTCGAGTCGCTCTGCTTGCTCCTTGCTTCTGTAGATAACGGACAGTCGCTCCGGCTTCTAACCGGATGAGTGCAGGTTCGAATCCTGCCAGAAGCTCCTGCCGGGGGTCTCTCTTTGAGAGCACGGCGTCCGAAATTCCCTCTGCCCCCGAGGGTCGGCTACGCATCTGTAGGCTAATGGATGACCGTTGGGCCACGGACCCAAAGGTGAGCGTTCAAGTCGCTCCAGATGCTCCTGTGGAAATTGACAGAGTCACCACTCAAAGAACTGTCCACACAGACTGTTCGTCTAGCGGCCAGGATAAGCGTCTCCAAAACGTTTGACGGGGGTTCGAGTCCCTCACGGTCTGCCTCGTTAGGTGGTGGTGTAACCGGCAAGCACAGTAGGCTGTGGACCTGCGGGAGAGGGTTCAAGGCCCTCCCATCTGACCTAGCAAGAATAGTCACTTAAAGTGACTACAATGGTTCTGTGGCGTAACGGCAGCGCAACTCCCTGTCGAGGAGTAGGCGAGGGATCGACACCCTTCAGGACCGCCTTTGGGCGCGTGATGTCAACGGGAGCATGCTGCACCTGCAATGCAGCCGTGGGAGTTCAAATCTCCCCGTGTCCACCTTCATTCAAGAGTCGGCTAACGGTAGGCCGTAGGGCCTTGGACCCTACTGTGGAGGTCCGAATCCTTCCTCTTGAACCTACGGAGTGGTGGCAGAGCGGCTGAATGCGCTTCCCCGCTAAGGAAGTTGGGGTAACTCCCACGTTGGTTCGAATCCAACCCTCTCCGCCTCGTGGATGTATGGTGTAACGGTGCACGCATGACTGTAGATCATCAGGGCGTGGTTCGACTCCACGTGCATCCACCTTCGATCTCTCCTAGTGCAACGGTAGCACGCTTGGCTCTGAACCAAGTAATCTACGTCCGAATCGTGGGGAGAGAACCTATGCCGCTGAAGCTAACCCAGTGGAAGCGTCTGCCTGAAGAGCAGAAGGGGTCGGCGCGACACCGACTGGCGGCACCTTACGGAAGAGCTAACATCGGTGTGTGCAGCCGTCTTGAAAACGGTAGTCCGGTGAAACCCGGATTGGGAGTTCAACTCTCTCCTCTTCCGCCTCTGGCTTCTAGTCCGAACGGCTAGGAAGTCGCCTGCAAAGCGACCGTAGAGAGTTCGACTCTCTCAGAAGCCTCCTCGTGCGCCCATAGGAGAATCGGCATATCCGCTGGTCTTAGAAACCAGGTCAATGGTGGTTCGAATCCACCTGGGCGTACCAAAAGGCCCTCGGAAGTACAACGGGTGGTCGGCACAACAGTGCCTTCTGGCTTGGGGACGCCAAAAACAATCCCCACCAGCATCCTGGCCGGTAAGGTGATCGGAGACTGTCTTATAAACAGTCCACAATCTGGTCCGATGCCAGAAGGATGCACCTATGGTCTCATCCGCTAAAGGGAGGCGAGCGGCCCCTCAAGCCGCAAATGCGATTTCGAGATTCGCTGAGACCACCTACGTCACCATCGTCTAACGGTTCAGGATGGGACCCTTTCAAGGTCTGGATCGGAGTTCGAATCTCCGTGGTGATACCTGCGCATTCGTAGCTGAGCGGTAAAGCAGTTCGTTGCCAACGAACAGATCGTGGGTCCAAATCCCACCGAATGCTCCTCGTGCCTGTGTAGCTCAATTGGTCAGAGCGCTTCTCCTACAAAGAAGAGGCTGGTGGTTCGAGCCCACCCAGAGGCACCTTGCTCTCATAGCCCAACATGGCAGAGGCGGCAGCTTCAAAACCTGTCCAGTGCTAGTTCGAATCTAGCTGGGAGCACCTGCGGCTGAGACTCGGTGAAACGCCGAGGGAAGGGAGAACAAACCGGAAAGTAGACGGTCTCCTGTGCGTAAGTGGGAAACTCGACCCAGAGTAGCGAGGGTGTCCAGCGGTGAATGGGTATTGCCAGCGCAAGCCCCTACTGGGCGGTGACACCGAAACCCACCTTGAGGCCGCACATGCTCTGCGAGCCAGTCGGTCGAAGGCACTCGTCTGATACACGAGTTTGCGTGGTTCAACTCCACGGCGGAGCACCTGTTTCAGTTGTTTAGCAATATTGCTAAACATCTCATACCAGCATAGCTCAGATGGAGAGCAAGCGGCCTTTACCCGCGAGGTCGGGGACCCGAGCCCCCCTGCTGGTACCTAAATGCTTCTGTGGCGCAATCGGCAGCGCAACCGGCCCTTAACCGGAAGGCTGGAGGATCATACCCTCCCAGGAGCACCTGTGCTTCGGTAGTTGAGTAGGCAAAACACCCCTTTCGTAAAGGGGAGGACAGAGGTTCGAAGCCTCTCCGAAGCTCCTTGGGTAAGGCTCCTAGCCGACACGGCATCAGGCGCGGGGCTGACCGATGGGACATAACCGTGGATCACCCCATCTCCCAACATGCCACTGTAGCTCAGCCGGTAGAGCGCCGACTCGGTAAGTCGGAGGCCGACGGATCATCACCGTCCTGTGGCTCCTATGCGGGCTTGGTATATGGGTTGTGCCTCAGCCTTCCAAGCTGATGAAGCGAGTCCGAATCTCGCAGCCCGCTCCAAGAAAGAGAAGACCCCAGGTTGTTTGCCTGGGGTCTTTTCGTTTCAGATCGACTTGCGTGTCCACTTGCTGTATGGCTCCAACTTCTGGAACAGGTTTTGGAGTATCTCGACGTCCTTCTTGTTGTGCTCCACGATGAAGCCCAGAGCAGTCTTATCTCCATACCCCGCCTCCATCCACAGTTCGATGTCAACGTTGTCCTTCTCTCCGGTCTTGCCCTGCAAGCGCAAGAAGCGAGACACGGCTCCGAGATTGCGCCTGTGTAGTCTCAAGTTGGAGCGGGCGCGGTAGAAGAGATCGAAGTGGTAGATGGAACCATACTCTGGAAAGGGCAGGTCCCAGAACAGCGCACGGCTCCGCATGTATGGTATGTCGAAGCCGGTCCCATAGAAGGTGGCCACAATATGCACGTCCTGTATGGCCTCCAGCAGTTCGGTAACGATTCGCTTGTCTCGTAGCTTGGGGTCGGTACATTCTTTCGGCGTGATGATCCCATGACGGGGCCTCTTCTCATCCTCAACCTTCATGAACCACGACAACATGAAGCCGTGATTGGCGGCTAGGTCGGTGGTCTCGATGTCAAGGAAGCCGATCTTCATGCCCTGCTTGCGGAACCAGGGGATAGCCCTCACCGGCACTTCCACGTCAGGGTCATTCTCGTGACGCATATCGTTCAGCCGGTTGGCTACCGATCGTTCAGTGCGGTCCATCCTGACCGCCATAGTCCTCTGGCTCAGGCCCTTCTTGAAGAGCCGCTTCAGTTCTCGTTCCTCCGCCTTCGTCCACTTCTTCGGCTTGTAGTCATCCATGACGTCTCCCTTTCATGATGGAAGAGAGGGAGCTTTTCGGCCCCCTCTCTTCCGGGTCGCCCCACTAGGCCGGACGTGCGTCCTTTGCCACAGTTACGTCCTTGGCCTCCGGTAGCAATCCAAATGCTCCCTGTCCTGCTCCAATCGCAACCAACACGCCAAATGCGAAGTTCACAAAGGCGGAAGATGTCACGCATAGAAGCGGTAGTCCGAGGGCATTTGCGAATGCTGGGAAGCAACCTCCAAAGGCGACGATAGCACCAGCCACCAAGTAGATGCCCAAGATGATGTACTTCTTGGTCTCCGTGGCCAGAGCTCCCCACTTCACACGCAGTCCCGGCACGTACTGGAACAGCAGCGTGAAGAAGAGAACCACGATAGTCGTGATCCCCGCAACAGAAAACAGTCCTTCAGACATATTCAGCCTCCTGTGCCTGTTCGGCAACTACTTCTATTGTAGCAGGTTTCGGTCTCGCAATCAACGTGATATCGGACGTGAGGTGAGGCAGATAGGGGTCCATCGTGACTCCAACCCATATCACCTCGAAGCCCGCACGCTCCGCGAGGAACTTCAGCGTCTCTGGCAAGAATGCCCCTACATGTGGCAATCCAAGAACTCTCGACGGACGACCAGTCAGATGTGGGATGTCGATGACCAAGTAACCTGTACTCTTCAGTCTGCTCTTAAGTGAGAGCAAGTAGTCGTAGGGCTCCACGATGTGCTCAAGGACATGCAGCGAGCTTACCACGTCCCACATGTCATCAGCGGCATCACCGAGGCTTGGGCGCACTTCTAGGCGCTTGTCCAAGCACATCTTGCGTGTATTGTCGTTGGGCTCAATGCCAATGGCATGGGCTCCCTCCCCATACTGCTTCCAGACATGCTCAAGTAGCTCACCTGACCCACATCCCACATCGAGCCACCAGAAGATGTTGGGCAGCTCCATCCCCGCCTCTTTGGCATACCTCAGCACACGCTCGGCTCTCTGTCTCTCGAGGATGATGTCCATTGGACGCAGGCCCTCACGCATGCCATTGTTGGTCACGGTGCGGTACTCCTTCTCATAGAAACGCTTCATGCTTTCCTCGTCCAGCGTGCTCCCCTGAAAGACCATGCCGCAGTCGGGACAGGCGATGTAGAAGATCATGATGTAGGGCTTGACGCGGCCCTCCATGGATGAGCCATACACCACGAAGGCCCCATCCGACTTGCCGCAGGCCGGGCAGTGTGTGCGCTTCTCCCAACTCCACTTGAGTGTCTGCTCACCCTCTGTCATTTCATCACCAGCAGTCGAATGGCAATGAAAGCTGCCAAGACCTCCCAGTAGCTAAGGACCGGCCACCCGAACTTGCTGGCAAACCCACCGTAGACCAACCATACGATCATAGCTCCCAAGAAGAATGTGAGAAGCAGAGCTCCGATCGCCACCAACAACGTTTCTCCAACACCCATCCCGTCCTTCTTGAAGTTCATCGTTCTACCCCTTTCTTGTATCCAGAGGCGTACAGCGCCACCCCAATGGCATCTGCCGCGTTGTGGTCCATCGTGGGCCAGTACCCATACATGCCGCCGAACTCCTTGTGCTCTTCCCTGCCCATCACCACAGCTCGGATGTGGGCTGGCGGGGAGATGCAGACATCGTACTTCTGGACGTACAGCCCGTAGGCGAACCCGAAACGAATTTCAGCCAGCCCTACTTGGCCGAACTCAGAGTGGTAAGCCGCCCCCTCTACGACTGCTGGGTATCCCTGCTTATCACCTCCGGCCTTACTGCACATCGTCTTGATGATGTCCACAGCTGTGATGCCATAGCGCCACCTCAATCCGGCGTCCTCCTGCTTCATCTCTCCGTAGAGAACATCAATGATGTTGCCTGCGATAACACAGAGACCGAACTTCCTACCAGGATCGACGCCGATGCCCCTTCGATTGACCCCAAGCTCCGGCACTGATGTCACTAGACGCCTCAACCTGACGCCCGACATCTTGACGATGGGCTCTTTCTCCTCCCACTTGACCCTAGACCAATCAGTCATCATTCCTCGGCAGAGGCCGACTCGAAACGTAGGAGAGACGACAGCAAGATAGCCTGCGTCCTCAGCGTTCCGATGCGCTCGCTCAGGTTCAGCATGTCGGCCTGAGAGTACAAGTAGGCCGCATTGGCGTTGTTGTGCTTGACCATAGCATCCATGAATTCCTCATCGCCCTCCAACTTGGCCTCGATGACCCACTTGCGCCACTCCTCGTTGCTCTTACCAGTACGAGGATCGACGCTGGTTGCCACATCGGGGTCATTGGCCAGCTCCATCATGCGTGCTCGAGCGACCCTGTTGGCCTCTTCCTTCGATCGCTCAAACATGACATGGGCCTCAGCCTCGACCTTGCGCTTCTTTTCCAAGATGTCCATGGTCTCGTTCATAGCCTTCATGAGACCTTCTACCTGACCCTTCACCTCAATCGTCTTTGTCATGCTTCTCTCCTCTCTTGTTGTATTGGCTCTTCCACCCCTTGACCTCGAAGCAGGCGGACTTGAAGTCACACCACTTGCACAGGAACCCCCGATTGTGAGGGAACAGGCCACGCTTGCTGGCATCCTTCACGATCTCAGCAGCTTGCAGAAGATTGATCTGGTCATCTCCATGATAGAAATGGGAGTAGATTCCAAACTCCCCTGAAACCCCAGCCACGATGAAGTCGATACGGGCGGGCCATGGCTTACTGATGCCTTTGGGGTTGTCTGCCAGATAGGCCGCGGCCTGAAAGCCCATCGCCTTTGGCACATACTTCCCAAAGCTATCCCAGTCATAGGATGCCGTCTTCCAGTCCACGATGACCGGGTCCCCATCAGGAGCCTGTCCCACAGCGTCCACGCGCCTCTCAATGGCGATCGTGTTGCTGATCGGGAACACCTCATGGAGCTCTCGTATCGGCAAGTGGTAATCAGCGGCCATTCCCATGAGCCTATAGGCAATAGCTCGTTCGGCGAAAGTGCCCTCGTAGGGGTCCAACTTGTTGTCCATCATGGCGTGGACATTGGTCCCCTGTACCAACACACCGGACGACGACTTGGGCGTGTACGCCTTGCCCAACTGGTACTGCTTGGGACAGGTAAAGAAGCGAGCCAGTCCGCTGGGGCTAACAATGAACCTGCTCATTCTCTCCATGCCTTATTCTTGCACCCACAAATACACTTCGATGCCCTGTGTTTATGCCCACAGTCTGGGCATGGAGTACATGAAGGGATGAGCGAATTCAACAAGTTGTCGTTGTAGTCCACGTGGATGACAGGGGTGTAGGTCCCGTCCGTGTTCGGTTCTCCCCACTCAACCCGTAGCCGATTGCCCTGGTTGTCTCTTGTACACAACTTTTCCATGAGATCAATGTTCATCCTCATCACACGCTCCCACGGGTACACCTCAGTCGTGACGACCGTCTTGATCGGCAACTCACTCATTCTCCACCATCCTCTCTGAGCACCTTCATTCCAAGAGTAGCAGCACCGTCATTCTGGTCGTGCTGAATGTAGAATGTCCGTTGGCTGTGCGTCTCCGAGTAGTGAGCCGTGACCTTGTAGGTGCATAACGTGTCCACTTCCGCTCCGATATTCCTGATGTAGTACCGACGGATAGTGCGATCGTTGATGCCGAGCGTCAAGACCATCATCACTCGTCCTCCTCTTCCTCTCCGCCATCGCTGTACTTGGCCAGGGCCTCGTAGAATGGCTCGAACTTCTTGGTCTCGTGTGTCTTGGCCCACTCGATCAGGTTCTTCTCCAGAAAGCCCATGCTGGTACTCTTGAACTTTCCACTCTTCACATCCAAGATGTCCATCTTGACCGTTGTGCCTCGCTCGGCCAGCTCCAGTTGAACACAGTCCATCACAGCCGTCATCTCTGGGCTGACCCCGATGCCGGGTATGACCACCATCAGCCCCTTACGCTTGATGTTAGCCCCGCCATACTTCAGCTTCTCCACCTTGATCTCGGAGCAGAAGCTGCCATCCTTGAACGTCTCTACTCTGTACACCCACAGGCGGACATTGGCCATGTACTTCAGCGTCTCACCACCCGGAGTGGTGTGGCCTCGGCCCCCTATGACATCGTGGATGTGATTGACCACAAACACAGCCTTGGGTAGCGGGGCAAGCAGGAGCTTGTTGGCCACCCTGCGAGCAAAGTCCGCCGTCCTCTTAGCACGGACGCCCATGTTGGCTTCGCCCAAGTCCTTCCCCTGTTCTGGGATAGGGCTGAACATGCCAAGACTGTCGAGGATGCCGGAGGTGACGTCTTCGTCTTCCAGCAGGCGATCGGCCAACTCCTGTATCTGCTCCTCATGTGAGCGCGGCTTGCCCTTGGCATCTCTGTAGTCTGTCGCCTGCACTGTGCCCTCGAAGCCCGCCTGCAAGATGCTAGACACGGTGTAGTCCTTGTTCATGTTGGCTTCTAGATCAGCGATCAAGATGCGTCCTGGGGAACGCACCCTGCCCGCCAGATAGTAGGCCAACGACGACTTTCCACTGCCCGGCCTGCCAAAGATTTCGTACAGCGATCGCAGGGGCATACCGTGGCTTCCCTGAAAGCTGAGGGCTATGTGGTCAAGCGTGTACAACCCTGTCGGTACCCGGACAATCTCCGGCGTTTGACCCTCAAACTTGACCGTCATCTCTTCATCGCCCCTATACGGCGGATGGCTGTCTCGACCGCCTCCTGAACATCCGTGTCCTCACTTCCGATGTTGAAGAACCCGGCTTCCTTGTACTTCGAGTTGCCCTTGCGGAACTTGAGGTACCCATCTCGCTCCACGAGGTAGATCGTGGCGTTGTTGGCTGACGTTCGAAGACCGCGTACTTCACGAACAATCTGCTTGACGGATGCAACATCATGAGCCTTGACGACGTTGTCCCAGCTCTCCTCATTCATCTGGTTGTCAGCCGCCGCCGCAGAAACGGCCATCAGTGCATTCATGGGCTTCCCGAGCAGTCTTTCCTTGGTAGGATCAGCAATCGCCGGGTTCTCAAAGATGCGCCCCCAGACAGCGATGTACTTGTCTACCGTCTGCTGGCTATATCCCATGCGTTTGAACACAGCGTCCTCGAAGGTGTCATCCGTAGGGAAGCTCGACCACTTCTCTTTCAGCTCGTACAGCAGGTGGGCAATGGACAACGCTCGGGTGTGCCCCTCCATTCGAAGAGCTGCACCATAGCGCAGTGCGTTCTCTGGCCCTGACCGCATCGCACCATCGATGATCTCGTGAACGTCATCGAAGATTTCCTTGTGTGACTCCGCGCTTATGGGCAGAGTCTGATCCAGACTTGTTGTTACCTCATCACTCATGTAGCCCTCCACGGTGCGCTCCACTTGGCGAAGCGCTCGATTGCAAGTCGTACTTCTCCTACCGACATCTTGGCCTTGCCGATCAGGATGGCAGGGTTGTAGCACGCAACGGCCAACTCAACGGACTCTGGGAACAGATCACTCTTCACTCTTAGCCCGGTCACGTCTGTGACAGAGACGCCCAAGAAGGCCTTGGCGACCTCGCTCCCCAACAACAGCACAGCCTTCCTTCCCTTCAATTCCTTCTTCGCCTGAGCCAGATGCCAGTCGAAGTTGCAGTCTTTCACCTTGCCATGTAGCCACAAGTTGGCCACCCGGCAGTCCTCGTACCGTACACCAGCACGAGAGAGTTCTGCTCGAAGAACCTGTCCCGCTGGTCCCACCCATGGCCTTCCCTCCTTGACTTCTTCCTCACCGGGGAACTCTCCCAAGATGAGGACCTTCGAGCGTAACGGACCATCAGACGGCACCAGCAGGCGAGGGCAATGAGGACACGTGGTCCTCATGATCTATGAACCCTCGGCATGGCCTGGTCAGACGCCACGAAGCCCTTACGCTTGGCACATTCCCAATTCAGACAGCGCTTGCCGCCCTCTTTGCAGATGAACTCAGGACGTCTGCCGAGGGCCTCTCTGGCGATATTGCGTAGAGATAGAGCATCCAGTCTGTCGGAGATGGTGATTTCCTTCAGCGCCGTCTCGTAGCGTTCCTTGGCACATACTGTCGCGAGCACATCGTAGAAGTCCATCTACTCCCCTTTCGCCGCCCAGCTCCTACCCAAGTATACTTCAATGTGAGTAGGGGTTCCAGGCAGAAGCTTCTTTCCGGCCTCTGTCCAAGACGTTCGGTCCAGCCTCTTATACTTGGCTCCCAAGCCGGTGGTCACATCTGAAACCTTCTCGTCATGGATGACCATGTTTGTCCTGAATTGGAGATCCTCAGCTTTACATAACTTGTGCATGTTGACCAAGGATAGCTTGGTCCAGTCCGCCGCCGTCCCTTGAATTGGACTATTGATGGCATTATTCTCCCACTGGTAGTGGTGGAGGTTCAGCCAGCAGCGCCTGCCCGACGCTGTGCGAACGAACTCGTGCTCCCTGCCCTCCATCTTCTTCTGGCCCATCCACTTGTGGACGCCCTTGTACTCAGTAAAGAAGCTCGTCATGAAGGCCCTCGCTTGGGGCAATGTGATGTTCAACTGCTTGGCCAAGCCATACTCGGTCAATCCGTAGTTGGAGCCAAGAAAGACCTTCTTAGCTCCGTCTCTAGGAACGCCCAGGGCTGCTCCAATGGGCCTGTACACGTCGCCAGTGGCCAAAGCGGCTAGAAGTGCCCGATCCCCGCTCAGGGCCGCTGTGATGGTCGGCTCCTGTTGGGCCACATCCGAGATCAACATGCTCCCATTAGAGGGTATGAAGAAGGTGCGGTAGATAGGGAACTCCCTGATGGGGATGTTCTGGAGATTGGGGTCGGCACAGGCCATGCGTCCTGTCTTGTCCGCCCCGGTGATCTTCCAATCGGCGTATACCAAACCGCCCCTCTCCACATTCTCCTCCAACCACTGCGTCCCATACTTGCTGGACATGTCCCGATACTGGCGAACCTGGAGGATGGCCGTCACCAGCTTGCCCGCCTTGCTTCTCTCGCCTTCCTTCTCCCGCAAGCTTAGAAGCACGTCGGCCCCGGTGCTATTAAGCGATATGCCAAGTTCCTTGAATGCCGCTGGAACTTGTTTAATGGACTTGACGTTGAAGCCCAGCTTACCCTCAAGACGAGCCGCCTCTTTGGCCGCGAACTCGGCCTGTGTGCGCCACGCATCCACATCCACCTTGACGGGCGGCATGTCGAGCACCGCCCAGATGCACGGTTGGTCGATCTCGTAGTACCAGCGGAAGGTCTCACGCTTCTCCTGAATGTAGGCCATCTGTTTGGCCCCGATCTCTACCACAGCCGAGGCGTCCATTGCCGCGTACCGTTTCATATCCTGCGTCATGCTGTCTCTCTCGGAGAACTTCTCTCGCACGTCCTTGGGCAGTTCCTTGTTGAGCCAACGCCTAGACAGATCAGCCAGCCCGAAGTTGTCGTACCAGCCCCCAAACAGGTCCTGCTCTACTAGCATGGCGTCCCACACGAAGCGCTCATTGATGGTGGCCCAGCGACGAAGGTGGCGCAGATCGAACAGCGAGTTCTGGATGACCCACTGGCCCTTCTTGACACGCTTGAGTGCCTCTCGCAAATCGGGGATGCCCTGCACCTGATACACGTCGCCCCCAAGGAACCCGATACTCAGGCAAGCGAACGTGCCTGTGGGTCGATGGAGGCGAGGCCAATCCATCTTGTAGACCTCGATGTCTAGGCCCACCAACTCACCCTCATGAGCTTCCCTCGGCAGACCCTCAACGAAGTGCATAGAGCTTCCTCCCCATCACCTGATAAAGCTTGTCCTTGTGACGGACAATCATCTCGTCCGGCCATCCCCCATCCCTCAAGGTATACTTGAAGTCGTAGCCCCGGATGAACCCCATGAAGAAGCCTGTTGGATCGCGCACAACCCAATACCCATTGATCTTCTCTTGGCGTTCTCTCGCGGCGATCTTGACGCTCCGGTTCTCTGCCCGAGCTGCCTGACGAGCCATGGCCCCCCTGCTGTCGCACGCTTTGCAGAGAGACCTGTATCCATTCTTGGATCGGTAGAAGTGTGTCTCGATCGGGAATACACCGGAGCATATTGAACAGCACTTGCTACCAGACACGGACTTCTTGACGTTCTGCGGCGCGGTCTTCATGGGATAGTAGGGAACATCGCCCCATGTTGTCATGTGTCAAAGCCCTCCTCCTCGTGACTGTCCGACCTTACCATGAGCCCAGACGGTAGTACAACCCATGTCTTACGTATCTCCTGCTTCACTGGCTCCAAACCAAGGCGCACCCGAGCCATGTTCCAGCACTGTTGGCAATCGTCCCGAGTAGCCTCAGTGCCCAACCGGCTCTGATGAATCTGGTAGGCCAGTTCCCGAAGCTCAGGCAGCTTGGTCTTCCACGGCATTTCCGGCTGTTGTCCATAGAAGGTCTTGTGTCCGTCGTCGCTCATGCTTCCCCCTTCGGCACCCCATGATCACGAACCCACTCAGCTGTTGGACCATAGACGTACAGTTGACCATTTCCATACGGGCTTCCCCCATAGCCGGGGGCCTGTAGCCAGAAGTCCGTCCCATCATTCCAAAGAGCCGAGATGGTGAATGGGAAACCTGATGGTATACCTCGATGGATGGCGAAGTCTTGCCCGTACAGGAAGTTGTTGCATGGTGGGAATGTCACGTGCCCGTAATCCCCGTGGTCGAATATGCTACTCATAGTCCTCCTTTACACAACTGGACTTGTGGCTATCTTTCTTTCCACAAAGGGGGGTGTCGTCATGGCTTCTCCTCCCCTACGAGGGCGTCCCACTGCTCACACATGCAGGCATCG
>CAYGQI010000002.1:0-2386 GCA_964351925.1 uncultured Anaerolineales bacterium
CGGCCACCGAAGCCTGAGTATCCAAGAAGGTTCGGTGGCGGTCTGCGGTTGCCAGGCCGCGCGCATACTTCTCACTCGCAGTGCCGATTCACAATGGGGGTTCCATGATATATCTGGGTTTGTCAGGAGGTCAGCACCACATGCCCATCTATGAATACCGTTGCCAGGAGTGCGGCGAGAAGTTCGAAAAACTCATTCGCAGCAGCACAGACCAAACAGAGCTCTGCTGCCCCGGCTGCGGCAGCAAGCAAGCAGAGAAGGTCCCGTCTCTATTCGGAACCAGCGGCTTCACCACCACGCCCAACTTCACTTCGTTGCCGGCTGACTCGTGCCAGCCTTCAGGTTGAGGCATTTGATCCTTCGAGAGCCGTTGGCTCTCGCCGTACAGCTCGTCAAGAAAGGCGGCGATGCAGGAAGTCTCACCCTCCACCAAGCAGGATCTGCTGAAAAGACTGAGCAAGATTGAGGGCCAAGCGAGAGGGGTGCAGAACATGCTTGACCAGGGGCGAAGTTGCCAGGAGATCCTGCACCAGCTGCTCGCCATCCGCTCCGCTGCCCACCGGGCAACTCTGCTGTTGGTCCAGGACCATGCACTGGACTGTCTGCGCCGGGCCGACCAGTCTGCACCCACCGAGGAGAGCGTCGAGAGCTTCATTCGAGCCCTGGCGGGGATGCCTTACTGAGTCCCTATTGCGCCACGACGGGCAAGGTGTGGAGTGCATGCGGAACAATGAGCACTTCAGCATCCGAACCGTGCTTGCGCTCCACCAGCCGCAGTGCCTCCTCCATGTCCCCGGCCGGTGTCATCTTGACCTCGCGGACTAGTTCGGGCTCTTCACAACCAACTACCAAAACCTCGCAGTACTCCAGGACTCTGGACAGCACAAAGGCTCGCTGACCGCCCGCCGGATAGCCATCCCTGCGCGCGCTTGCCACCACCTCCGACGGATCGGCGGCATACTTCATAATCTCGTAGAACCGCTTTTCACCCAGGCCCTGGCCCACACCCTCGGGACAGGCCGCCGGCATGATGATGGTTCCACCCTGCCGAACCACAGGCGTAGGCGCGAAGAACAGATAGGTGGGCACGCGTGAGGCCTGATAGAGATTGACATCTTTGGGATGTCCGACCCCGCCCACAACCACATCGAACTGCTGGGGAATCCTTCTTTCGTAGAAGCAGCGGGCACTCTGCACTAGCTGCCGGAAAGCCGACTCCGGCTCCCCCGCCGCTACCGACACCACTCTGCCCCTCTCATCCAGCACCACGTTCACGATGAAGCGCAATCCAGCCTTCAGAGCTATCTCGGTCACAGCCTCATGAAACGGATTGCCTTCAATCCTCCCCAGTCTGGTGCCCGCATGATCCAGCATCTGAGGGCCATGGGTTACTTCTATGGTGCGCTCTCCACCAGCTCCGATGGCCACGGCCTTTCGGCCGCCGCTGTATCCAGCATAGAGGTGCGGTTCCACGACACCGGTGGCTATCAGCAGATCGGCCTCGCAGGCCAGCTTGCTTACTACGGCAGGGACGCCGCTCGAAGTCGATCCCAGGTCCACCAGCTTGTCTGGGTCCGTGGGGTCAGAGTCCTGGACATCGTACTCCCTCACCACATCCACCCCGAGCTTCGATCTCTTTTCCTCTTCGGTGCTCGGCCGGTGCATGCCCACGCCCACCAGGATGGTGACGTCCTCCCTTGCCACACCAGCGTCCTCAAGCTCTGTCAGTATTGGCGGTACCAGCAAATGATCCGGACAGGGGCGCGTGCTGTCTGTGACCACGATGCAGACCTTATCGCCCGGCCGTGCCAGCTCCTTGAGTGGCGCCGAACCCACTGGGTTCTTCAAAGACGAACGTATACTGGACAGCACGTCTGCCAGTGGCGAAACCTCGGCGTGCTCGGCCACCATGGCCTCCTTGAAACCCGATGGGAGGCTGAAACCCAGTTCACCCTTGCCGTAGGGCACCGTGTATTGTCGTCGAGACATCGAACCCTCCTCAAGTAGTCGCCAGTGCGGTTCGTATTATACCCGTCGCGGACCCTGCTGGCGAGGTACAAGGAGGAGGGCCTCCTTGGACAAACTCTCGGTCCCAAGCTACAATCCCAGAGCAAGGGAAACTGCAACCATGGAGGACATGCTGTACCTGGTGCCTGTGGGGATCGTGGACCTGCACCTGTACGCCCCGCAACTGAACTTCGTGTTCGGACAGGCCGCAATAAGAGGAAGCGCCGCGCTGGTGGCGTTGCCGCGCCTTCGTCAGAGCTTCTACGGCATGCCAGAGGACCTCGAACTCTTCCGCCAACGAACACTGAAGGAGGCGATTCACGAACTGGGACACACATTCGGTCTGGGCCACTGCCCCAAGCGCAACTGTGTGATGTGC
>CAYGQI010000002.1:2486-3963 GCA_964351925.1 uncultured Anaerolineales bacterium
TCCTGGAGGAGACGATGAAAACAGGCGGCTACATCGGCAAGATACTGGACGTGGACCTCTCCACCGGCACGCTGACCGAAGAAGCTCTCGATGAGAGCCTCTGTCGGCAGTACATCGGCGGCTATGGAGTGGGGGCATACCTGCTCTACCAACGTATACCTGCCGGCGCTGACCCCCTCGGGCCGCACAACATCCTGGGCTTCATGACTGGGCCTCTAACCGGCACGCCAGCCCTGATCGGGTCCAGATTCACTGTTCTTGGCAAGTCCCCGAAGACAAACACCTGGGGAGATGCCAACGGCGGCGGCCACTTTGGCCCCCACATGAAGTTCGCTGGCTTCGACGGCATTCTCGTGAGCGGGGTTTCAGAGCAGCCAGTCTACCTGTTCGTCCACGAGGGCCAGGCTGAGCTCCGCGACGCAACGCACCTCTGGGGCAAGAACGTATATGCGCTGGAAGAGGCCCTCAAAGCCGAACATGGACAAGAAGTGCAGATCGCCTCTATCGGCACCTCAGGTGAGCAGAGGTCGCTGTTGGCCTGCGTCGTGACTGACGGGGGACGCGCGGCAGGGAGAAGCGGCCTGGGGGCACTCATGGGCGCCAAGAAGCTGAAAGCAATCGTCGTCAAGGGCAACCTCAGCGTGCCCCTCGCCGACACCAAAGGCATTCGAGCCCTGAGAACAGAGTACCTCGCCAAAGCGAGCAGCTTCGTTGCCTCCCTCCACGACTACGGTACCTGCTCCGGCACAGCCGTCTCTGCCAAGAGCGGAGACTCGCCTGTCAAGAACTGGGGAGGCGCGGGCACGGTCGACTTTCCCACCGAGAGAGCCGAGAAGATCGCCGAGGATGCGGTGGTCGCACTGCAGAGGAAACGATATGGCTGCTGGGGCTGCCCCATCAGGTGTGGCGGGTGGGTCAAAGTCAGCGAGGGCGAGTACGCACTCTCGGCCATGCCCGGTTTCATGGGGCACAAGCCCGAGTATGAAACGCTGTGGTCCTTCGGCACCGATCTCCTCAACGATAACCTGGAATCCATCGTCAAGGGCAACGAAATCTGCAACGAGTACAGCCTGGACACCATATCCGTGGGGGCGGCGATCGCCTTTGCCATCGAATGCTTCGAAGAGGGTCTTATCACGGCCAGAGACACCGACGGTCTTGAGTTGACGTGGGGCAACCACTCAGCAATCGTCGCTCTCGCCGAGAAGATCGCGAGGCGCGAGGGCCTGGGAGACATCCTCGCCGATGGAGTCAAGGTAGCGGCGGAGAAGCTCGGTCACGGTGCGGAGCAGTATGCCATCCACGTCGCTGGGGAGGAACTGCCTGGGCACGACCCGAGGTTCATGCCCGCCCTGGCCACGACCTACCTCATGGACGCCACGCCCGGACGCCATACCCAGGGTGGAGGATGGCCTCCTCCTGGAATCAAGGTGCGTGGCACCAAGATGAAGTACGTATACGAGGGCCAAGCTGAGGA
>CAYGQI010000002.1:4063-5314 GCA_964351925.1 uncultured Anaerolineales bacterium
AGAGACGAACGAGTCCCCCTTCTGATCCGCGGGGCACTGCGCGTATCCTGTCACCCTGCCGGCTGTGTCCCCCAACAGCCGGAGGGCTATGTATATGGCAGGCAGCCCGCAAATGCGACGCCTGTCGCGCTCGTCTCTGACCAGTTGCAGGACTCCCTGTTCTTCGCCCTCGCAGATGGAGGCCATCAACTGCTCGTCCGCGGTCCTGTGCCTCGCCTTCTCGAAGATATCGACAGCGTATGCGTCTCCAAAGGCGGGCCCCACATGGGCCAGGTCACCGGCTGCAACGACCATGGTCCGCTGCGACGAAGCAGCAGCCTTCAGAATGCCCAGGGCGGAGTCGAGCCCCGCCTCTTCGGCAGGATCGTCGCCGCCCTGTACGAAAGGCTCGAATCCGCCACACAACACAGGCACCAACTGGCACTCCCTCTCACCCAGCATGTAGTGCAACCAAACCACCGCCAGCTCAACGGAGTGCTCAGTGCGATGATGGAGCTCCGTGCCGAACGCCGCTTCGGGCCCCAGGGCCCGGGCAATCTGGTCAACCAAACCGTTCGCCGTGGGAATCACCCCCCAGGGCGTGGCGTATTTCTGATGAGTGAAGGTGAGCCTGGCTCCGCCCATGTGGTCGGTGCCAAAGACAATCACCAGTTCTGCTTCCCTGATGGCGGCAGCCGCCTCTTTCCAGACACCAGCGTAAACGGGTCCTCCGCGGTCGTAATCGATGTGAGGGCTCACCAGGCCGCGTATCTTGCTGTCCGCAGCGCCGGCTTGCTCGTCCGTTTGATCAGGGTTGGCCACGTACGAGTCCAGCGCGGCCTTCAGCGCATCCGGGTCCGCCGGATAGCCCCGCCCGGCCAGCGTGGGTGCGCGCATGGTGGCAGTGCGGAACTCACGCAGCGCGCTGGCATACGCCTGGGTGAAGCGATCGTTGTCCAGCAGCAAAGCCTCATCCAGCTGGGACAGCACCTGCTCTAGCGTTGATGGTCCGATCTGGACCCCGGCCCTCACCGCCAGAGATGCTCTCAGAGCACCCTCGTCACGAGTCCCGTCGCACAGCGCCAGCAAAGGAGCGAGGGCCATCGGCAGAAAGACCGATCTATTGGCAAGACGCAGAGGATCCTGCACCAGAACACCCTGCTGTCCCGACTGAGTCACACGGTGGAGCTCGAGATTGCGGAGCTTGGGGATGGAGGCCATCTGTACCTGCCCGATCTGGCGTCTGACAGTCGAAATACTATCACACCTTAG
>CAYGQI010000002.1:5414-34686 GCA_964351925.1 uncultured Anaerolineales bacterium
AGCGCGCGGCGTTTGGGACGCCGAGGTCGTAGGTTCAAGTCCTATCACCCCGACTGAGTTGGTCCGCATCCAGCAGACTGGCGGGAGTAGCTTAGTTGGCAAAGCATCTGCCTTCCAAGCAGAGGATCGCGAGTTCGAATCTCGTCTCCCGCTCCTCCATCATGGGCCCATAGCTCAGTGGTCAGAGCGACCGGCTCATAACCGGTTGGTCCCAGGTTCGAACCCTGGTGGGCCCACCATGGTTACGCCAGCACAGGCCCTTCTCGATAACGAGTAGGGCTTTTGTCGTCAAGGGGCAGGACCAGACAGAAGGGGAATGGGAGATGGTTGTGACTGAGAGCATCCAGTTCAGCACACGGGGTGATGGAGAGGTTGTGGACATCACCGAGCGGGTGGCGCGCACGGTGGCCGACTCCGAGGTAACGGATGGCACAGTCACCATCTTCAGTCCCAGTGCCACCAGCTCACTCACCACCATCGAGTATGAGTCGGGAGCGGTCACGGACCTGCAGACTCTATTTGACCGGCTGGTGCCACAGAGCGCCGAGTACCGTCACAACCTGCGCTGGGGAGATGGCAACGGTCACAGCCACGTGAGAGCGGCGCTGTTTAGCGCATCTCTGGCAGTGCCCTTCGTCAACCAGCGGCTAACACTTGGCACATGGCAACAGATCGTGTTCATTGACTTCGACGTGCGGCCACATGACCGGAGGCTGGTCCTGCAGATCATGGGTGAGTGACCGCGCTGTACGTAGCGGGTCGACGTGCTGAGGGAGGGGCGTATATGGCCAAGGCGGCTGTCGTACTCTCGGAGGAGTTGTGGCGATTCGGCCATGGCGAGGACCATCCGCTCAAGCCGGAGCGACTTCAGAGAGCCTATGAGTTGCTGAACGCCTGTGAGGCCTTCGATGGCCAGCAGTCGCGACTCCTGGCACCCAAACCCGCCACGAGAGACGAGCTGCTGCTTTTCCACACCGAGGAGTACGTGAACGCGGTGCGGGGCCTCAGTCGAGGGGAAGGAAGTTACACTCCCAGCCACTACAACTTCGGGCCAGGGGACAATCCCGTCTTCGAAGGAATGTACGACATCGCCTCGTGGAAGGTCGGTGCCGCCCTGACGGCAACGGAGCTGGTAACCAGTGGAGAGGTCAATGTGGCCTTCAGCCCGGCCGGCGGCATGCATCATGCACGGGCCAACTACGCCTCCGGCTTCTGCATCTTCAACGATGCGGCCGTGATCATCCACTCCATGCTGGCGCAGGGGCTCAGGGTCGCCTACGTAGACATTGACGTCCACCACGGTGACGGGGTCCAGGAGGCGTTCTACGACACCGACAGGGTATTGACTGTATCCATACATGAGTCAGGATACTTCATCTTCCCAGGGACCGGTTTCGTGCGGGAAACTGGGAATGGAGTCGGACGGGGCTTCGCGGTCAACTTGCCACTGGCCCCGTATACCGACGACGAAGTCTACGTGTGGGCCTTCGAGCAGGTGGTACCCTCCCTGCTCTCATGGTTCGAGCCCGATGTTGTGGTCAGTCAGTTGGGGATAGATACCCACTTCCTCGATCCGTTGGGGCACCTCATGTTGACAACAGAAGGGTACACGCAGGTAGTACGCAGGATCAAGGAGTATTCGCCGCGTTGGGTGGCTCTGGGGGGAGGAGGTTACGAGGTAGGTGTCATCCCGAGGGCTTGGACACTGGCCTATGGCATAATGACTGAGCAGGAGTTCCCGGATCAGTTGCCGGCTTCCTACGCCGAGAAGTACGGACCAGGAACCCTGCGCGATCACAACAAACCACATGTCGAAGCGGCGACCAAGGACATAGCGCGCCGCCATGCCACCAAGGCTATAGAGGAACTGCGGGAGAGA
The DNA here is from genome assembly GCA_964351925.1 of uncultured Anaerolineales bacterium. Lineage (GTDB taxonomy): Bacteria > Chloroflexota > Anaerolineae > UBA7937 > B3-Chlor > JAUVXJ01. The sequence goes on from CAYGQI010000002.1 coordinate 7,294, forward strand.
ATACCGGCACTGCGTCCATAGGACCTGGACCTGATCCCCACGCCAGGAGTGTCAGACGAGCAGAGAAGCGGACACCCCTCTGCCCGCGCCTCTCAGGCCCGCGGCACTCCTCGCACCTGGCAGCGCCATCAGCGCGGCTCGACCAGAAACCTCATCGCGGTACGCTTGCCACCGTCGACTGGCACCTCGATGAAACTGGGCACGCAGACAATAGTCAACCCCTCTACCGCCAGATACGAGCGCGCCACGGCTATGGCCTTCATGGCCTGATTGACCGCCATAGGTCCAATGGCCTGGACACTGGCCTCGTTTGTCTGTCGCACCGACGCAGCAATGGCCCCCGCCACTGCCGTGGGCTTGGACCGGGTCGCTACTCTGATGACCTCCACCGTTTCCTCCCTTGGGCTTCTCCGACTCTGTCTGGACCGACCAGCAGCTCCGACGCGCCAACGGACCAAAGGCCGTAGGGTCTCCACCGACGCCAGGGACAGTATTGCTCTGTACGAAAACGGCCTCCCCGTGAGAAGGCCAGACACAGACAACCTGCAACCCCGCGGCACTAGGGCATCTGACTGACGAGCACGCCGGGGCATCCTCGAAGAACAGCGGCCAAGTCGCTACGCCGGATACTGGCCACCACTTCCAGGAGCTCTTCCGCCTTAAAGGGCTTGCACAAGCATCCCTGCACGTTGAGCCCCCGCGCTTTCTCCATCTCAGAGGACGTTTGCTCCCGCCCGTCTGTGGTCAATACAACCGGCAGACTCCCATGCCGTTCCCTGATCCGGGTTAGTATCTCCAAGCGGGTGGCACCGTTTGCCCTTGGACCCAGAAACACCACCTGCCCGCTCGGTTTCAGCACCTGCATCAACCTGACAGGGTCACTAACCTTCAGAACCGTGAAACCTCTCTTCTCCAGGCACTCTCTCACCGTCCGCCAGCACTGCGTATCGTCATCCACGATCACTATGGAGCTGCGCGCGGCCAACTCTCTCAACAACCAGATTAGAGCGTTTATGTCAAGCGGCTTCACGAAGCTGGCACACGCACCTTCTCTCAACCCTTCGTGCACCAGATCCCCAGGTGCATACGCGGTCATGAACACAACCGGAAGATGTGGCCGCATTGACTTGATAGCTCTCAGCAAGTCCACGCCGTTCACATCCGGCATCTTGACGTCTGTGATGACGCAATCGAAACGATCTTCCTCCAGCATCTCCAGTGCGCCGTTACCCGAGCAGGCAGCCTCGGCCTCGAACCCCTTGAGATTCAAGACATCAGCCAGCGTCTTCGCCATCTGCCAGTCGTCGTCTACGACGAGGACACGAAGTCCCTCGTTCACGCCTTAGCTCCTGCTTGGAGGTACGAACTCAGCGATGATGCCAGACCAGTCTGCTGCTCGCGCTCAACTTAGGACCGTAGAGCTCTGCGCACCGTGGTCAGCAACTGCTCCAGGGCAAACGGCTTCTCCAGTAGCCCCTGCGTGTGTTCCTGGGCGAATCGAACAATCCCTTCCTCTGGGAACCCGGTCATCACCACGATGGCCGTCGGGGGGCTGACTTCTCCCAGCATTCTCATCAGTTCACGACCATCGGAACGGCATAAGTCCATGTCTGCGATCAACAGATCGTGCGACCCGTTGCTGAACTCAATCATGGCCTCCTCGGCGCAGCGCACCGTCGAGACCTGATACCCCTCGCGGCTCAACACACGCCTCATGAGGTCGAGGATGATCTGCTCATCGTCCACCACCAGTATCTTCCGTCCAGCCTCACCCACGACCATGCACTCGTCACCTTTCATACGTACCCGTCTCTCTACAAGCAAGCAGGCACGGACCCTCGCTCCATCCTCCCCACCTCAGCGGCGTCTGCACGCGGAGGGGTGGCTGCGCTGGCGCCTCGCGCAAAGAAGATGTAACGCGCAAGCGCGAGCCGGGGCTCAACCCCGCAGCACGCTCCTAGTCAACAGGCTCGAGGAACAACCTGTGCACAGCCTGCCTGGGCCTCCGTGTCTGGTGGTTCCCGTTACCTCCTGGTCTCTGCACCATCCACGAGTGCAGCTTGCGCGCAAACTCAGTGACCGAATCGGCCTTGATCGTTCTGAGGACATCCTGCTCCTCTGCATCCAGATCGAAATCACCCACCACGTTGGCTGGATTGCTCAGTAGATTGCTGCGGAACTTGCCGTCAATCAAGGCCATACACATGATGTTGTTCAATGTCTGATCTGACATCCTTTTCCTCCACATTACGCCGGACTGGCGCTGACTTTGTGCAAGAACATTGCTTCCCGAAGAAAGAAGAACACTCCCAGGACTATCAGTAGATCACCCAAGCTCAGGGCAGTTGGTATGGGAAACGGCCTGGGTATGACCATGACATCAGAGAGAAACCACAGACTGGCCTCTCCAGGCTCTGCAACCACGTTCTTGGTGCGACCCACAATGTATCCTGTCTCCAGCTGGGACGCGTTTCCGTCATACCCAATCTGAACTAATGTTTCTGGGGTGATGGGCATGAACCCTCCGTTCACGACCATCACCAGGGAATTGAGCAACAGGCCCAGACCGATGACCTTGATTCCACCGAGGTGGCGGTTCTGCCAGATCACCACGAACAGCAGAACCTGAGACGCCACAAGGAGCAGAGACCTTGGAGATAGCACGTCACCGGCTCTCTCAGCAGGAAAGAAGATCAGGTAGGCCTGCATAAGGAAGGCAAGAGGGGCCAGCCATCCCCACCTCACCTGGACGTGAGTGAGATCGCTGGCCCTACCTCCCAATGCCACGAGCCCTAGTAGCAGAGCCAGACACAGGGCTATCAAGATCATTGCGGTAGCCCGTCTCTAGCCCCCCCCACCTCCGCCGTATCCCGGAGGAGCACCCGCTGCCGCCGCGAGTGCGACAAGGGTGATGAGGATCCACGCGATCTTGATGTTCCTAGCGGTGAAATAAGGTGCCAGCCGTCTCATAACAGAAACCCTCCCCGTCATTTTGGCTTCATTATACCAGGGAGGGTTTAGCTAAAGTATAGCTAGAACAGCCAAGTCCAATGTTCAGTCGTCAGGAAGCAACCCCCTCAGGAGATCGAAAGTCTCATCGGAAGGGTCAGCTCCCAGTTCCTCCTCAAGGATCAGTCGCAACTTCTCAAACTGCCTGATCGCCCCTGCCCGATCACCCATCTCCAGCAAGATGCCCATGAGCTCACGATGGATATCTTCTCGAAGAGTGTCCTTGTCCAGCAATCTGTGGCAGTACTCCGCGGCGTCCTCCAGTCTACCCTGCGCCCTGCAGTTCTTTGCCAGGTCTTCCAGGGCCTGGTGGTATTCTCGTCGCAGCGAAGCTCTCAATTCCTCGGTCCACTCCGAGTAGATATCCCCCAGATAGTCTCCCCGATACAGGGAGACCGCTTGCAGAAGGTACTTCTCCCATTGTGCACTCATCGCCCTGGCGGCCTTCGCCAGGGTTCGGTGGAACTCATCGACATCATACTGATAGCGTCGCGCGGCTAATCGGTACACACCACCTTCGTAGGAGATAGCATCGGTACCCCCCAGCAGACGGCGGACTTGGAAGAGATAGAAGTGGAAGGTGCTATGCGCCTTGGCCAGAGACAGATCAGGCCACAGGGCAGCCACTATCTGGTCCTTATTGACAGCCCTGTGAGCGAGGAAGAAAAACAGCATCTCCTTGGCTCGCAGTCGTAGCTCTTGCGCGTCCACTATCGCGCCATCTCGACGGACGGTCGACGAACCCAGGGCAATGAATTCAAGGTCGCTGCGGGACAGCTGCGGAGGTGGTCTGAACTCCTCTTCATCAGGCGGATCAGTTCGCGCCTGCAGTCTCCGTATCAGCTCGGCATGCCCCTGAACGGCGACCTCCCTCGCTGCATACTCAAGCAGCGGCCGGCTGCCGCTCGCCTCGTCCACTAACATAGGGTCAAACCCGGACTGGGCCAGTATGTCGAGAGCCATCTCCAGATTCAGCGCCGCCTCCTCCGGTGCCTCCATGGAGAAGAGAACGCTGGCCAGGTGGAAGTAGCATTTTGCCGACTCCTGTCGAGCGGTGCCATCCTGAAAGCTCGATGCTGCTTGTTGAAGCGTGCGGAGCGCCTCCTGCTCCCTTCCCTTGACATGGAGCAGAATGCCTCGCGAGATCTGATACAGAGCCACCTCGCGGTCAGAACCGTGCTCATATGCTATTTCTGTGGCCCTATCTATCAGTTGCTCAGCCCTGTCGAAGTCCTGCCGCAACCGCTCCAGATTGCCCATGGCATCCCATAGATAACCAACGAGAAACTCCTCGTCGGCCTCCTCAGCCAAAGCGAGCGCATGGGCGTACTCCTGCTGTGCCAGGGCATACTCACCTGTTACCCGGTACACGTCGCCCATGGTGGCCCTCGGATAGGCTTGAGAGCGGAGCAGTCCCATATCCCGTCCCTCGGCCACAGCCCGCTGGAGGGTGTCCAGAGCCTCACTATATCTGCCCTGCCGGTATTGGGCCACACCGATGTTGTTGAGAGTCATCGCCATGGGACCTCTGGCACCTAGACGGCGCCACACGGCCAGCGCTTTTCGGCTGTAGTGCAGGTACTTCTCCACATCAACCGCGTAGTAGATGGTGCCGATGTTGTGCAGGGTGTCGGCTACATCATATAGACGATCCTCGCCAAGACTCCTGAACAGGGAGAGGGCCTCTCTGAGCCGGGCCAGCCCCAGCTCTAGCTCCCCCTGCAGACCGTAGCAGATACCCACGATGCTCTGAGCCATGGCCGTTAGGCTGGCGTCCTCGTTGTCACCCATCAGGGATAATGCCTGATCGGTCTTGGCGATGGCCTCTGCATAGTCTGAACGAAGGCGATGGATGCTGCTCTCTTGGAGAAGAGCCCTTGCCATCCCCAAGCCATCTGATCTCGCGGCGAAACCATCTTTGGCCTTCTCCAGGGCCCGGACAGCATCATCAAGCCGCCCATAGTCCATGAGCACTTTCGACTGCCAGTAGTGCATCCAGGGCGACCCATTGCCAGCCTGGATCATCGAATCAGTCCAGAAAAGTAGACTGCCCAACCTGCCCGTTCGGACAGCCCAACTGGCGACCTCCTCCACCAACCGTTGCGCCTCGCCAAAGGCCCCGGCATCCAGATAGTGGCGAATGGCCTCGTCCCAACTCTCCTTGGTCTCGAATACCCTCCCGGCTTTGAGATGGAGAGCAACGTAGCGATCACCGTCCTCTCGCAGCTTGGTCGACAAGAACTCCTGGAAGAGTTGATGATATCGGAACCAGTCTTCCCCGTCGCCCTCCAGCCTGGAGATGAAGAGGTTCTTGTCCTCCAACAGGGACAGAATTCCGCGCGCGTCGTCGATGTCCAGCAACTCGTTGCAGAGCGACGGGTTCATGCGCTCGAGAACCGAGGACGCCCTGAGGAAGTCCTGCACCTCCTCCGGTTGCTGCTGCAACACCTCGCGGGCCAGATAGGCGAAGATCTGGCTGTCATCGCCCTGGGCCAGCGCCATGGTGTGTAGCAGCCCTTTCCAGAGGGTGTGCGTGGTAAGAAGGATGGCTGTGATCCACCCCTCCGACTGCTGCGCCAGCCTCTCCGCCTCCTCCCCAGGCAAATCCAGATTGTGATTCTGCCTGAGCAGTCGCTGGATCTCGTCGCCGGTGAACTTGAGATCGTCGTTGCCGAGCCCCTCTAGCTCCCCACGTGCCACCAATTCAATGCTGGGAAGGCCCAGGGTCGTCGTCCTGCTCGACAGCAGGATATGACAGTTCTCCGGTAGCCGACGGAGGAAGAAGCTGAACAGCGAAGTGACATCCTTGGAGTCGCTAACCAGATGGTAGTCATCAATGACCAAGGCAAAGTACTCGGGGACGACCTCGTGTATCTCATTGACCAGAGTTCCCACGATGGACCTGAGGCCCTCGCCATGCACCCCTCCTCGGAGGCCCCCGAGAGTCCTGTCGCCGAAATGCGGGAAACGCTCCCTGATAGAGGCCACCAGGTACTCGAGGAACACCCTCGGATCGCGGTCCCACTCGTCCAACGAGTACCAGCACACTGGCAACTCGGTGTCGTGAGCGAAGTCCATCAGTAACGAGGTCTTGCCATACCCCGCCGAGGCGGAGATGAGGATCAGCTTCCGGTCGATGTGTTCGTGGATGAAATCTACGAGCCGCGCACGATGCAGCAGATTGCGCCGTCTTCTGGGCACGAGGATTTTTGTCTTGACTATCGAGATGTCCCCATCCATTGCGATTCTCACCGCACTCTACAGCGGTCGCATCTCGGACTCAGTGCAGTCCGCGAGTACCTCGCAGCCGCACCTCTGCGGATCGCCCTTCTCTGGGTTGACAGTAGCTCCGCGCAGCACCGGCGGCGTCTGCAACGTTGAGCCTAGCCTAGGCGGCGCCAAGGCATCACGGCAGGAAAAAGCAGCCGGAAGAACTCCTTCAGCGAGTCCAGCGCTTGCTCATCGGACTCGTTGACGTTGGTGTGCAGCGTGACTGAGAGGATGCCACTGTCGGGTACGCGTTCCGGGTCCGTCCATAGATACCAGTAAAGAACCACGCGTCTCAGCTGGTCCTTCTCGGTAACGACACGTTGCACGCTGACTGAAGAACCACCCAGGTCGATGCTTTCCAACCCGACGTCCGCAATCCGCCAGCCGCTGCCGGGATAGCAGGTCAGAGCCGTGTGCTCGAAGAGGTGAAAGCTCTTCCCTCCTCTGCTGCCGATGATGGAGAAGAACAGGTCGTTGCCTTCATCATCTTGGTACTCGCGGGTGACAGCGACCTCAGGGCTGTCATACCACTCGTCCACCGCGCCTCCCATGGGGGAATCCACCCCTTCGGAGCGCCACCGACCCAATTCTGTGGGAATGCCCTCGAAGAGATCATCTCGCAGCGTGAAATCAATGGCTGTGGCTAACGCCCTCTCATAGGAGGTCCTGCGATACCAGCCCTCCACGTCAACGATCACGACCCGGCTAGCGTCGCCCGCTGACCCACCGGCCACTTCAGAGGCCTGCGCGACCGTCTCCCCAGGAGCAGAAGCAAGGCCCTGAGAGATGAAGATCCAGCCCCCCAGAGCGACCATCAGCAACAGCACGACAATCAGATATCGCGCCGAATCTCTGAGCATCCTACCAACCTGCTGACTAGAATGAGCAAGGCGAAGGCCAACAGAAAGAGCACCGGGCTGGAGTAGTCATGGAAATACCGCATCCCGACCTCTGCTCCGAAGAAATGGGCGATCGCCAACAGGCACGAAACTCGCACGATGTTGGCCACCAACGCTATGGGAATGGCCATAACCAGTAGAACCGTCTTGGCGCGGATGGATCCCTCCAAGATGTACACAAAAATGACCACCAGCGTGGCGAGCGCGACGACGGAGTTCAGCCCGCTGCAAGCTGCGCCTACCACGAAATTGGAATTCTGCAGTTGGATCTGCGAACCCTGGTTCACAGCGGGTATCCCCAAAAGACTCACCACAGAGGTCGAAGTCGTAGCCGTGAAGGCCTCCAGCGCCGGGCTCAGCCGATTGATGAACGGCAGCGGAATCATGAAGAACAGGAAAGCGAGAGGAAAGACTATCCGGCGTGTGGCCTTCTCGCCGAGGAAGTAGAGCGCAAGGCCGCTCAGGAGCACCACAAGAGTGACCGCCGAGACGTGATAAGCCTGCCAGACCTGGGCCACCAAGAAGCTTACAAGACTTACGCCCAGGGCCAACAGACCGAGGTTGCTGGGCTGCCGATTCTCTCTGGCGAATGCATCCCTTCTCCGCCACAAGAAGAACCCCGACACCAAAGGCACCAGGAAACCGTGGGAATAATACGAATTGTTGAGCCAGTTGTACACCAGCCACGAGAACGTAGACGAGAACAGGAGTGCCACGAGTCCAAGGACGACCACTCCTCCGATTACGTCTCGCTTTGCGCCATCCATTACGGCCAAGCCTCTTCCCGGTCGAAACACAACTAGTATATCACCCGGAGCGCCTCTATGTCAACCAACTCCCCGTGCCCGTGTCCCAGGACCCAGACGGCAGACCAATCAGAGGACCGTTGCGCGATCCCACACAGTATCTAGTGCACGTCCTCCGAGCCGTGCCCACATGTTGTGGCCACGCGCTGACGGCATACGTGCGTCCCTTTCCAAATCAACCCAATTGTGCTACAATATACGTAGATACTCGGGGAGGTTTGTTGGCAACAGGTGGCACACAATACGCTTACTTACGGAGCCTCTGACATCGAGGTTCTCGAGGGCCTCGAAGCCGTACGGAGGCGCCCTGGCATGTACGTGGGTAGCACCGATGTAAGGGGGCTTCACCACCTCATCTTCGAGGTCGCTGACAACTCCGTCGACGAGGCCCTTGCTGAGGCCTGCGACGAGATCCAGATCACCATTCATCCTGACCTCTCGGTGACCGTTGTAGACAACGGTCGTGGGATCCCCGTGGACGTGCATCCACAGACCGGCAAGTCAGCTCTGGAGGTAGTACACACAGTCCTTCACTCCGGGGCCAAGTTCGGCGGTGGAGGGTACAAGGTAGCCAGCGGGCTTCACGGTGTGGGCGTCTCAGCGGTGAATGCCCTGGCGGAGTGGCTGGAGGTAGAGGTCAAGCGGGATGGAAAGAAGTACTTCCAGCGCTACGAACGCGGTGTGCCGGTCACTCCTGTCAAGGTGCTCGGCGACAAAGTCAAGGGGACGGGCACCACGACCACCTTCCTCGCCGATAGCGAGATCTTCAACACGCTCGACTACAAGTTCGCGCCCTTGGCGGAGCGCTTCAGAGAGATGGCCTTTCTCACCAAGGGCCTCAGGATAATCTTCCAGGACGAACGGAGTGGCGAAGAACGAACGTACTACTTCGAAGGCGGCATCATATCCTTCGTGCGACGACTGAACTGGAACCGGAAACCCCTTCATGACCCCATCCACGTCGAGAAGGACGTGAATGGTGCCGTGGTGGAGGCGGCCATACAGTACACCGATGGCTACGCGGAATCCATTCACGCCTTCGCCAACAACGTCAACACGGTGGATGGAGGAACGCACCTCACCGGCTTCCGGTCCGCCCTCACCAGAGGCATCAACGACTACGCCCGCAAGAATAGCTTGCTGAAGGAAAGCGATCCGAATTTCAGCGGTGAGGATGTGCGCGAGGGATTGACGGCCATCATCAGCGTCAAGCTGAGTGACCCTCAGTTCGAGAGCCAGACCAAGGCCAAGCTCGGCAATGCGGAGGTCAAGGGATTGGTGGAGTCGGTGGTCTCGGAGGCTCTCTCGACCTTCATGGATGAAGATCCCAGGGCAGCCAAGTCGATTGTGGAAAAGTGCCTGGTCGCCTCCCGCGCGCGAGCTGCCGCGCGCAAGGCGCGGGATCTTGTGGTCCGCAAGAGCGCCCTGGAAAGCATGACCCTTCCCGGCAAGCTGGCAGATTGCTCGGAGCGAGACCCGTCGAAGTGCGAACTATACATCGTCGAAGGTGACTCGGCAGGCGGATCTGCTAAGCAGGGTCGGGACCGGCGTTTTCAAGCCATTCTGCCTTTGCGCGGCAAGATCCTCAACGTCGAGAAGGCACGTCTCAACAAGATACTCGGCAGTAAGGAGATAGAAGCTCTGGTCAGCGCGCTGGGCACTGGAATCGAGGAGAGTTTCGATCTCAGCAATCTGCGCTACCACCACATTATCGTCATGACCGATGCGGACGTGGACGGCGCCCACATCCGCACTCTGCTCCTCACCTTCTTCTTCCGCTACATGGAGCCGATTATCAACAACGGCCACCTCTTCATTGCCCAGCCTCCCCTATACCGCATCTCGACCAGATCCAGTGAGCAGTACGTCTACAATGAGGAAGAGAGAGAGAAGCTGCTGAAGAAGCTGGGGAACACCAAGGTGGAAATGCAGCGGTACAAAGGTCTGGGTGAGATGAACCCCGAGCAACTCTGGGGAACCACCATGAACCCAGAGACGAGAACGCTCCTTCGCGTCGACATCGATGATGCCGTCAAGGCAGACAGCACCTTCGACAAGCTGATGGGGCCCGCCGTCCCGCCGCGAAAACGCTTCATTCAAACACACGCCAAGTCGGTCAGGAACCTAGACGTCTAGAAACGCAACCCCGGGGCAGCCCGGTAGCGCCAACCGGGCACTCGGCTGCTTCGTGGTTACCATACAGTCACCAGTTTCGGGCACAAGTGACCCAGGAGGTGTGGAGTTCAGATGTCCCAGGGAGTTGTCAGCCTCAGCACCGTCCCTTCCAGATTTGGGGAAGTATCCCTCCTTTGGCGCCAGGACGAATCCGGCCTCTTGGTGGTAGAAATCCTGCTGCCCAATAGGCGGACGCGACTCCAGCAGACCCGCGCGCAACCCTTTCCACCCAGGTCGATCGAGCATCTCTGTGAAGCCATACGTGACTACCTCGAGGGGAAGGACGTCGAATTGCCCACCCACCTTCTCGACTGGGGTCGCTGCTCGCCTTTCCAACGGTCCGTCCTCGTGGCAGAAAGGACGATTCCGAGAGGGTATGTCTCCTCTTACAGCGCGCTGGCAGCGCACATCGGAAAGCCCAAGGCTGCCAGGGCCGCGGGGACCGCTCTGGCACGCAACCCGTTCCCCATCATCATCCCCTGTCATAGAACAGTGAGGACCGACGGTAGTCTGGGAGGCTTCGGTGGCGGCCTGCCCATGAAACGAGCGCTTCTGGAGATGGAGGGCGTTGCCTTCGACGGGCTGGGCCATGTCAAGAAGGAGTTTTTCTGGGACCTGAGCACAGGATCGACAACTTGAGCCGCAGTCAGTATCTGGGTTGCAGCATGGCATCGAGGCCAGGTCTCTTCCCCAAGTCCAGGCAGGTCGTCCAGGTCTCCCGCTCGATTGCACGGACCAGAACGGGCACGGCCCACAGTCACTTGCGTCCCCTTGACCCGTGATCCTCGGCGGGCTACAATCGTCCCCTGGGGACAAAGCAGGTCGCGGGTAAGGAACAGGAAGATGCTCATCGCGATTGCCTCCGACCACGGTGGTTTCCGCATGAAGGGCGAGGTGGCCAGGCTTCTGACGAGCATGGGCCACACGTGCCATGATCTGGGTCCCCACGAAAGCGACTCGGTAGACTATCCGGACTATGCGCAGCGGGTGGCTACCGCCGTGGCCGATGGGCTCTACGACAGTGGCATCCTTATTTGCGGCACGGGACAGGGTATGGCCATGTCGGCCAACAAGGTGAAGGGCATCCGCGCCGCTGTCTGCCAGGATACGTACTCAGCCAAGATGAGTCGAGAACATAACGACGCAAACGTTCTCTGCATGGGCGAAAGGGTGCTTTGTCCTGGGCTCGCAGAGGAGATCGTCAAGGCCTGGCTGGAGGCAGAGTTCTCTGAAGAGGAGCGCCACAGCAGACGAGTGGCCAAGATCCGAGCCCTGGAAGACCGGTGATCTCGGCAGGCTCGGCGAACTGCAGCGTGGACTTCTCTACCGAACAGCTCTTGCTGGTTTCCGCCCTGGTGTCTTTTGGCGATCTGCCCCCGGGATCCCGCATGGGGTGCTTCTGTCTTCTATCGCTCTCCCGTTCCATGTTGCCCATCGACTGAAATCATGGCCGACCAACACCAAGTCCACATACTCGGGACAAGAGTCGACAATGTGACCTGCGATGAGGCGCTGGCGCGAATGGAGGAGTTCATTGCGGACGGGCGACCCCATCAGGTGGTCACTGTCAATCCCGAGTTCATCATGACTGCCCGAGAGGACCCCTGCTTTGCACACATCCTCAGCCAGGCAGATCTGAACTTGCCGGATGGCCAGGGCCTTATCTGGGCAGCACGCCTGCTTGGTGCCTCGCTCAGAGAACGGGTGACAGGAGTGGACACCGTGCTCAGACTGGCGGAATTGTCGGCCGAGAAAGGGTACCCCCTATACCTGCTCGGGGCAGCCGAGGGAGTAGCTGCGGCCGCAGCACGCCAACTGCAGGTCCGCTTCCCGGGACTCGAGATCGCCGGCACCCACGCGGGATCACCTTTGCCGGAAGAAGACGAACGCGTGGTCAATGGGATAAAGCGCACCAACGCGCAACTCCTGTTTGTAGCCTTTGGCGCCCCGCACCAGGAGAAATGGATCGCACGTAATCTCGCGCACCTGGGCGTTCCTGTGGCTATGGGGGTTGGCGGGGCGTTCGATTTTGTGTCTGGAGAGGCGAAACGAGCCCCTCACTGGGTGCAGAGGATGGGTCTGGAGTGGCTCCACCGCCTCATGCTCCAGCCGTGGCGGTGGCGCAGAATGGTGGTGCTACCCAGATTCGTCCTTCTAGTACTGCGCGAGAGGTCTGGACGGTAAGACTTGCGCAGGCAAGCGAGAAGGACCATGGATTCCACGACTCTCGCCTAGCTGTTCCCGATCTTTGCAGCATTTGCCCCTGCGCGACGTACCATGAGACTGCGCTACTCCCACGAAGTTGCATGAGGGAACACAATCTGCTAGAATGAGTGAGAAACGAACGCTGGGGCGTCGCCAAGCGGTAAGGCAGCGGCCTTTGGAGCCGCCATTCGGAGGTTCGAATCCTTCCGCCCCAGCTTCTCCGAGGAGGCAGGCAACCGTTACTGCGAGACACTCGCGGTACGGAGGGTGATGGACGAGGAACCCCCCAGTAAGGAGAGCAACCAGCGACTGAAGTGCGGGGATCCCGGGCCGGGACCACCTCTCGTGTTCCTCTGCTGAGGGGTGCCTTGGCTCTTTTTTCGTCTGTGGAGGTGACGTGACAATCCAAGCAGTGTTGCTTTCCGGAGGTGCAGGCGAGCGAGCTTTCCCCCTGTGTACCGACAGGCCCAAGCCTATGTTCGAGTTGCTGGGAAAGCCTTTGCTCCAGTACGTGATGGAGAACCTTCGAGAAGCAGGCATCGAGGATCTGATCATTGTCACAGGGCCTGAATCCCGGGCCATTCAGCAGTACTTCGGCGATGGACGTGCCTTCGGCGCGAAGATAAGGTATACAACGCAGGAGAAGCCTCTGGGCATGGCCAATGCCCTGAAGACAGCAGAGCCTCTCCTGAAAGACCGGTTCTTCATGCTCAACGGCAATGACATCTTCGAGTCCCGCTTGCTGGGGGAGGTGATGGAGAAAGCCGACAGGTCTGGTGGCGATATGGTCCTGGTAGGCAGGGAGATGGAGGAGCCGTGGAGGTTCGGCGTCTTCGGTTTCACGGACGGCAAGGTGACAGCTGTCGTCGAGAAGCCGCCCAGGGGCGAAGAGCCGAGCAACATCGTGGTGGTCGGGGTTTACTTCTTCTCCAGGCTCATCTTCGAGCACATAGACCGCACGCCGCTCTCCAACTACCAGCTGGAGACAGCATATCAGGGCTTGATCGACGAAGGAAACGTTGAGTTCGTCCCCTACAATGGCATCTTTGAGTCATTCAAGTACCCGTGGGACCTTCTCGCCATAAACGAGCACCTGATGTCCCGTCTGGTCACTGAACCACGCATAAGCGATCAGGCCCGCATCTCCGATAGAGCGGTCATAGACGGCAACGTGATCATCGAGGAGGGCGTCAGAGTTTTCGAGAACGCCGTCATCCGCGGGCCAGCATACGTCGGCCGCAACAGTGTCATTGGCAACAACGCGCTGGTCTGGAACCATTCCTCCATCGGTGCCAATTCGGTAGTGGGTTTCTCCTCGGAGATCAAACGTTCTCTGATAGGGAACAACTGTTGGATCCATATGTCGTATGTGGGTGACTCCATAATCTCCGACAGCTGCTCCCTCGGGGCGGGGACGATCACCGCCAACTTTCGCTTCGACGAGCGGGCAGTCCCCGTCAACGTGAAGGGAGAGGAAGTGTCGTCTGGCACCGACAAGCTGGGGGTGATCATGGGCCCTGACTGCAAGACGGGCTGCAATGCTACCCTAATGCCGGGAGCCAAAGTGGGACCCCGCAGCATTGTCGGCCCAGGCGTCGTGCTGAGTGACGATCTGCCTCCAGGCAAACTGATCCTGGGCCCGGCTCCCTACACCGTTACAGAAAACGAGATCGAGCTCTCGATGCTGGCCAAGGAACAGAAAATGAGGACGCTCAGGGAAAGGACAGGAAGCGCTTCCTAGTCCTTCCCAGGGAGGTGCGCAACTGGATGCCGAGAGTACTCTAGCAGTAGCCTTCATCGGCCTGTCGTTGCTCCTCACCGCTTTTGCTTCCGCGGCGGAGGCAGCGGTGACCCTGGCCAACCCTTTCCGCGTGAAGAGGATGGCCCGAGAGGGGATTAAGGGTGCTGACGCCATGGAGAGCATCCTGGAGCGAGAGGAGTGGCATCTCACTGCACTGCTGATCCTCAAGAACGCGGCGCTGATACTGGCCGCCTGCCTCACCACCATGCTGGTCCTTAGCTACGCGCCCCGATGGGGCATCGTGGTGGCCGTCTCTTCGCTGACGCTCCTGGTGCTGTTTCTGTGCAGGCTTTTGCCCCGCACCTGGGCCATGCGAGATCCGGAGAGAGCAGTTCTCCTGCTGTCCGTGCCCATACGAGGGCTCAGTCTGGCCCTGTACCCCTTGGCGCGCACATTTCGCGCCATAACGAGCGCGCTGGTGGGGGACTCCGAGGGACCTGAGACCCCCAAGGACGCGGCTGAGTTGGAAGAGGAGTTGCGCCTGTTCATTGATGCCGGCGAGGAAGAAGGCTACATAGAAGAAGACGAAAGAGAGATGATAGCCAGCATCTGCGACTTCAAAGCAACCCTCGCCCGCGAGATCATGGTGCCGCGCATTGACATGGTGGCGCTGGAAGTTGGGTCGTCGATGGAGGAAGCTCTGGATATCATCGTGGAGACTGGCTATTCTCGCATCCCCGTCTACGAGGGCTCGATTGAGAACATCGTGGGCACTTTGAACGCAAAGGACTTGCTAACTCACCTGAAGGACGACGGCGATCCGCAGCCAAAGCTACGAGAACTGTTGCGGCCTGCCTACTTTGTCCCTGAGACCAACAAGGTTGGCGAGATCCTAGAGGAGCTACAGCGACAGCGCATCCAGATGGCCATCGTTGTGGACGAGTACGGCGGGATCGCTGGGTTGGTTACAGTGGAGGATGCCCTGGAAGAGATAGTAGGTGAGATTGAAGACGAGTACGACACCGTGGAACCATTCTTCGAGATGGTTAGCGAGAAGGAGGCCGTCTTCAACGCGCGCGTCGACGTGGACGAGGTCAACAGGCTGATGAAGACCGCCCTGCCCACCGAGGACATTGACACACTGGGAGGGCTCATCTACTCCGCACTGGGAGGAGTTCCCAGAGTCGGCGATGAGGTCGAGCTTGATGGAGTGCGGATCACTGTCTTGTCGTTATTGGGGCGCCGCATCAACAAAGTGAGAGTGGCCAAGGATGGATAGCCCGGACCCGCTTGAGGAGTTGATCACCCTGGCAAGAGAGGCGCGTAAACAAGCCTACGCTCCGTACTCGCGCTTTGCAGTGGGCGCGGCGCTGCGCACCGTGTCGGGGCATGTGTATACCGGCTGCAATGTGGAAAACGCCTCATACGGTCTCAGCATCTGCGCAGAGCGAGTCGCCGTGGGCAAAGCCGTGTCTGAAGGAGACCGCAACTTCGAGACTCTGGCCGTAGTTAGCGAAACCATGGCCTCGCCCTGCGGCGCATGCCGTCAGGTGCTAGCCGAGTTCGGCCTGGACACCAGGGTCGTGATCGCGGACCTGGAACACGGTCGGGAGATCCGCACTGTGGGAGACCTGCTGCCAGCTGCTTTCACACCCACCTGCCTGCCGAAGGCTTCCCTGGACGACGCGAAGGACAGCTCCTGACCCCACACCACCCATAGGTCAAGATCGTCACTCCAGTCTTGCCCGGCGAACCGCCGGCAAGAGGTAGAGCGCGTCGCCCGAGGGCCGCAATGCAGATCGAAACGAAACACCTGTCAGAGATCGTATCTCACGCGCGTGAGGAAGCGCCCCGGGAAGCGTGCGGAATCCTCGCTGGCAGGGACGGCCGTGTGCTCAGGCTATACAGGGCAAGAAACGCGGACCCCAGTCCTACGTCCTACAGTCTCGAGCCCGAGCAGCAGTACCGGATATTCAAGGACATTGAAGACAGGGGACTCGAACTCGTTGCCATCTACCACTCTCACCCCTCGTCGCCCGCAACTCCTTCAGACAAGGACATCAAGCAAGCCTACTATCCCGAAGCTTCCTACCTCGTGGTCTCATTGACGGACCCGCTTGAGCCACAGGTCAGGGCCTTCCGCATCACCGAGGACGGCCCAGTCGAGGAAGACATGGCTGTCATTTGACCGGGACTCTGCCCGCGGCTACAATCTGCTCAAGTCCCGGCAGTCCGTCCAGGTGGCAGAGAAAGGGAGGACGACCCAATAGCAGGCAGACCTTGCCTCTGCCATGCTAAGAGAGCCAGTCCCCGCTCCCCTGCGAGGGTGGTTTCGGCGTTCCATCCTTCCGCCCTGCCGCTATCGAGCTCCTCGCCGCAGGCAGCAGACGAGCTGTGGCGACCTGGGGCTCCCAGACCTACCCGCAATCGAGCGCACGCTGGAGGGGTGCGTGCAGTGAGTCAACACCGTGGTCTCTCGCTGAGGGGAGCACTTTCTCGCGCCGTACAGGAATGGCAGTACCTTTCTCAACGGCGCTGGTCTCTCCAAGACGTTGGACGTTTCTGGGACTCAGTGATGGACTACGATTCGGTCAACGAGGGCACCTACTCCTATTCTCGTCGCTTCACTGACTCCTTCCAGCTGGCAGGTGATCTGATTGGCGGCGACAACCTGACGCTTGATATTCAGGCCAGAACTGGCCAGGGAAGCACCTTCTGGGCGAAACGCGGATTCGTACGCAAAGCCCACATCGTCGATTTCTCTCAGCAAATGGCATCTGCTGCTTCCACAAGGCTGTCAGGGGCCGGAGTGGACTTCGAGGCGCACGTGCTCACCGACTTCCCGCTTCCTTTCGCCGACGACACCTTCGACCTGGTGCTGTCCTACGAGACCATCGAACACATCTGGGAGCGGGCCATCTTCATGCACGAGCTGACTCGCGTGTTGAAACCAGGTCAATGGATGATTCTTACGTGTCCCAATCTGCTTTGGGAACCGGCTCATTGGGTCTCGGCCATTCTCAACATCCACCATAGCGAAGGACCCCATAGGTTTCTGAGGCGCGGTACCCTTCTGGGCCTCTTCCGAGCGTGCAGCCTCGAGATCGTAAGAGAGAACTCGACCGTGATCCTGCCGTTCTCAGCCGCTACGTCGGTCTCTATCGATCAACTGCTAGAACGCGCACTTCCACACAGCATCAAACGCACGATCGCTCTCCGCCGCAGCTACTTGCTTCGAAAGCACCAACCGTGACGCGCACCTAACTGCCACGCCTCGCCGGCGACAAATCAACCAGCGCGACGACAAGATGTGGCACAACGTGAGGAGGTCGAGTGTCGCGAGTGGTATGGCCAGCGTCGAGCACAGGGTCTGACACACGTGATTGAGAGGTACAGTACCCATCATCTGGTGTGTTTTACGCTCTCTCCGTGGGAGGGACAACCTTGAAGCAACCTAACGTGGTGGTGATAGGCGCAGCGAGCCTGGACATGAAAGGCCGTCCCAAGATGCCCATCATCGAGGGCACCTCGAATCCAGGGTACATACGTGTCAGCCCGGGTGGCGTGGGTCGAAATGTGGCAGAGAACCTGGCGCGGCTGGGTGTGTCAACGGCGCTACTGTCAGCCGTAGGGGATGACTCTGTGGGAAGGCAGATTCTCGACGCAACCAGGGCTGGAGGAGTCGACGTCAGCAGAGTGATAGTCTCCTCCGAGTGCCCTTCAGCCACTTACCTGGCAGTCACCGATGAGAATGGGAAGCCGTACCTCTCCATTGACGACATGCAGATCATGGAACTGGTCACCCCCAAGTACATCTACGCGCATCGGACATGGATCAGCAACGCCAGCATGTTGGTGCTGGACGCCAACTTAAGCCCCGCGGCGATCAAGTCAGCCATCTCAACCGCGGCGAAGTGGAGTGTCCCCGTTTGCGTGGATCCCGTCTCTGTCGCTCTGACGCCACGTATTGGCCCTTACCTTTCCCAGGTCTTCATGGCGGTCCCCAACGAGGATGAAGCCGAGTTACTGTGTGGGCTTCCTGCCTCGGACAGCTACCAGGCCACCACCGCTGCGCAGCAACTGGTCTCCATGGGAGTCAACACGGCCATCATCACCCTGGCAGAGAAGGGTCTCGTGTACGCTACATCAGAGGAAAGCGGTCACGTGCCCGCCATCAGTATAGAAGTGGAGGACCCCACCGGAGGCGGGGATGCCCTGACCGGGGCCGTGGTCTTTGGCCTGGTGAATGGCTTCTCCGTTAGCGAGGCGGTGCGTCTGGGAGTATCTGCCGCGTCCCTCACTCTGACCAGCACCTACACGGTCTGCCCCGACCTAAGCCTGGAGAGGCTCTACGACCGGTTGGTCATATAGGCTCACGTTGCTGCGTGAGCCGCGTTGCGCGCCGCAGCACGACAGACCCTCTGCACCAGCAACACCACTGAGCCACCTGTGAGGACCCCCTCACCGCCGCTTCTCGGTGATGCCGCCCCCAGGACTGCTAGCGTACACCAATGGGACCCTTGCCTGGTCCAGCCTCTGTCCGCGCGCCGGCCGACTCTTCCTCTCCTGCAGCGGGGAGCTCGACCTCGTTTGCCTGGCGCAATGCGGGATTCCCCATAGGCTGACCTGCACCACCGCATCGCCACTTTGGTGCGGCCTCTGGCCTACTCAGAATGCGGTAGGCGGCGTACCTATTATCGATCCTGCGCCCTTGGTGTCGGTTCATGCTTGACAAGACACAAGCGCCAAAGTATGATAAGTCAGTTGACCCCGCGACTCATCATCACTGGGCACTGCATTCCACCGCAGTACTCGTACGCGCCGATCGACAGGCACCTCGAAAGCGATGCTCAAGGGAATGGACATCCTGGATCTATTCTGGCGCGCACTGGGATCGCGAAGCGCCACCGTGGCTTTGATGATCGTGCTCATACTGGCCCTCACGTGTGGCGCGATCCTCCCCCAAAGATCGGATGCCCTGGCGGCGGACCCTCCCGAGTATGCTCGGTGGCGCGCACAGGTACAGGCCCGCTACCGACAGTGGGCCGATCCCCTCTCCAATCTGGGGTTATTCTCCGTACGTGACTCATATTGGACGACCATTCCCTTGCTCCTTCTGGTTGTCAACGTGGTTCTGTGCAGCGTCGACCGCTTCGACGCGGCCCGCCGGAGACGCCAGCCAGTTCCTGAGTACTTCGCCCGAGCTCTCACCATGCCCATACACGTCCAGGACTTCCTTCTACAGGGAGATCAGGAATCAGTCATGGCAAGACTGCGTGAACTCCTGAAGGGTCGCCGATATAGCGTGGAGGTTCAGGAAACTGGATCCGTTTTCTATTTCGCTGCACGGCGCTTTGCGGCCGCTGAATGGATGAGCCTCCTTGGGCATGGCGGGCTTGTCCTCGCGGTCGTGAGTCTAATCATTGGTGGGCGCCTGGCTTGGCGAGAGCAGGGCATAGCCCTGAGCCCGGGCCAGGAATACCAGGCTCAGCAGGATCCGTCTCTGAGCTTCCGCCTGGATCACTTCGAGGCCGAACTCTACGCTAGCGGCGAAGCGAAGTCGTATGCGGCGTCCGTCACTGTGCTGGAGAACGGAAGTGAGGTAGCCAGCGGTCCTGTGGTGCCGGGTGCGCCGCTGCGGTATCGGGGCGTGTCTTTCCACCAGCTATCCCACGGCCCGCTAGTCGGGATCAAGGCTACCGATGCCGATGGTGCCGCGCTGTCGATGCAAGCGCTAGCACCGTCTGGCGCCGTCATTCACGAGGCGAACCTGTTGCTGGACGAAGAGACCGAAGGCTACCTGACGGTGCCTGATCGCAACCTCTTGCTGAGGATAGTCTACCAGTCAGGGGCCACATCCGAAGCGCCGGGCTCCCCCAGTCTTCTCGTGCAGGCGTACCACGGGGGCACAACGGAGCTCGTCTTCAGCGAGACTCTGAGTAACCCCGGAACCTTGGAGATCTATGGCGACTCGTACGCTATTGAATGGGGGCAGTACGGGGTCTTCGGCATCGCCAGCGATCCGACCGCAGTCCCACTACTTGCTGGCTCGGTAGCACTCTTGGCCGGGATCACAGCCACCGTTCTCTTCCGACCGGGCTTCTTATGGGCTGCGATCCGCGGTCAAGAGGGCATGACCGAAATACAGCTACTTGATCCGGGACAGGAGTACCTCATGACTGGAACGCGTGAGTTCTACGACTCTATGTCTGAGCTAGAGGAGGCCCTGGGTGGCTCCTGAGAGTTTCCTCTACTTCGCCGCCAACTTCGTGCTATTCGCCCTGGTACTTCTGCGGTGGCTGGACGTGTATCGACCCGGGCGCGTGCAAGACCCGGTGTCAGGCGGAACGCTTTTCGTCCTTGCCGCTCTCCAGGGCGCAGCCGTGACCTGGTCGATCGCGAGATCAGGACTTGTGTCGATCGTGCATCCCTGGTTGGCTACCATGGCGGCCGTCGAGGCTACGGTCCTGTTGTGCCTTCTGCTCGAGAAGGGCACAGCAGTGAGAGCGGTGGGGGCCATCGCAGTGACTCTGGCGTTTCTTATTCATTCCTACAGCCTGCTCCTCGGCCCGCCCCCACTGCAAACAGGCCTGGTGGTCTCTCCCTTCGCTCGCAGCCCCTGGTACCTTCTCCACGCGCTCGGAGCAGTCGTCGCCTCCGCAGCGTACGTCTGTGCCGCTGGGGGTGCCATCGCCTACCTGGGAGTTTTCGTAGCCCAACGTGGTGCACCCACGAAGAAGAAGGCTCTCCAGCGAGAGAGTCAAGAGTTCTGGCGGAGAGCTCTCCTAATCGCCTTTCCGTGTCTGACTGGCTCCGTTCTCGCCCATGCCCTCTGGACATACCTGTCCTGGGGCAGCTACTGGTCATGGCGCCCGGCAGGAATCTGCGTGCTGATCCTATGGTTGCTGCTCGCCATGACGCTTCACATACGCACGCGGCCTCATTGGCAAGGCCCAGCCACCTCCCTGCTGGCACTTCTGGGCCTGGTGTTGGCGCTTCTTAGCCTGACCCTGCTTGGCCAGGGGCTGGTCGCCACCTGATAGTGCATCGAAGCAGGGACTGTCGGGCCAATCCCGGCCCTAGCGATCGACCTCTTTGACCATCTCATGGTTTTCTGGTCCAAGGAGACTCAGCTCCCTGGCGTCCACTCCCGTACGGCAAGGCGCAACACGCATTGTCTAACTTGGAGTGTCCTTCATTCAGACAGGAACTGGACCGGGCGTCCCGCCGCTGGTTCTCAGGCTCTTCGACCCCACCGCACCTCCAGGCTGGTGATCTCGTCACGAGTCAGCTTTGGCGCCGCGCCTTCGAGAACCGTGACCGACGACTCACTGGCGACGGCCACCCTCGTGTCTACCGAATGATCGCCAAAGCAGCGGACCTTTCCGTGGGCCCGCATCACGTGACAACGCAGAATGGATGGGCCGCCCTTGCACCATTTGTCGCCGACCAGGGAGCGAGATAATGGCTGCGATCAACTGCTGTCTACTGCCCAGGGGTGTTGGCCAACACTTGCTGGGCAGCTGAAAATCCCGTACAATATAAGGTTGGGAGCAGGCATGACCTCGCGGTTGGCCAGGATACTGGTTGTGGATGATTATGCGGTAGTGCGCCAACGCGTCGCCTATGCCCCACAAGCCAGAGGTCTCACCGTCGTTTCTGCAGCTAACGGCACGGAAGCAACTGCCTGTTCGATAGACGAGCGGACCAGCAAGAAGCGTCACATCAGGAGGTGTGATCGGACTTATGCCCATCTATGAATATGAGTGTGAGACATGCGGGCGCAGAATCGAGGTGTTTCAGCACTTCTCTGATGAACCGGTGAAGACCTGCTCAGAGTGCTCTGGGCCTGTCCGACGCGTTATTCAACCAGTAGGCATCATCTTCAAGGGCTCAGGATTCTACGTAACCGACAATCGACAGTTGACGGCAGGGGAAGCGGCCAAGGAGTTGCCAGGGGGAGATGGAAAGGGGGAGAAGGAGAAAGAGAAGGACACAGCTGGCGCGAAGAACCAGACCTCGGGGAGCCCTCACCACTAGAGCTGGAACTGACCAGTAGCAAGGACTACCTTGTACTTGTAGTTGCGAACGTAGTCCAAGAGTTTGGCCTCCAGCCCCTCCCAGTCTTCGCTCTCAAGAATGCTCATCATCGTCTCGCGATCCTCAGTGATGCCTCCGGCCAGCACCTGAGGACCGTTGCCCACCACCGTGTACCAGGCTTCAGTGGGCTGGATTCCCAGCTTCATCAGCTGTGGCGTGAACTCCCGAGTCACGAATTCCATGTATTCGGCTTCTTTCCCAGCTCTGATGTCCCAACTCATCAGCAACTTGATCATGGTCCGGCCTCTCTTGGTACAGCATCCCCGCACTTACTAGCATACCAGACTGTGCTTGCCCGGTCAAATGCAGCGATGGCAGCACGAGGAAAAGGATGCGCGCAGTCGTTCAAAGAGTGAGCAAAGCCTCCGTCTCGGTCGACGGGGAAGTGGTCGGCACCATAGGACCGGGCCTGGTCGTGTTCGTTGGGGTCACCCACGACGACGGGGACAAGGAAGCCAGGTTCCTGGCTGGCAAGATCGCCCATCTGCGCATCTTTGCAGATGACGAAGGCAAGTTCAACCGTTCGGCGCTGGACGTGGGGGGCGAGGCGCTTGTGGTCTCCCAATTCACCGTATACGGCGACGCCAGAAAAGGCAGGCGGCCCAACTTCGGACAGGCTGCACCTCCAGAGACTGCAGAGCCTCTGATAGAGAGATTGGTGTTCTTCCTGCAAGAAGAAGGTCTTCGCATCGAGACTGGGGTCTTTGGCGCCATGATGATGGTCGAAACCCACAACGATGGTCCCGTGACCATCATCATTGAGAAGTAGCCGCCTTCCCCAAAACGGCACCCTTCACCCATTCGATACCTTCTCTGACGAACATCTCACCAGCCCGGTACTGTGGGGAGTACTCGAATACCAGGGTAAGATCTCCCCGCCGACCACCCAGGACGCACCCCAGGATGGACACGACGTCTGCCCATCCTTCCTGCGGCCGCTGCGAAGGATGAACTGGCACGTGGTGGTATTTGCGATACATCTCCGGAGTGGCGTTGTAGATGTGGACGATGGTGGTGTAGGGGGCCATGGCCGAAGCGAACTCCAGAGAATCGAACCCCGCGAACACGGACATCAGATGCAGATGCCCAATGTCCAAGCAGAACCCCAGATTAGGAAAGGCTCTCATGACACCCACGAAGGCATCGAAGTGGAAGAAGTAGGGATTTGGACCCACATTCTCCAGTACGAAGGGGATGTCAGACTCGCGGCTCCACCTGGACAGTTGATCACAGCTACTGTGGGCGAGCTCGACGATCTTGGCGTCGCTGAGGGCAGGACGCGGCTCCCAGATCACAGATGGTATGTGACCGACAACGTACTCCGCCCCGTAGGCGACCGCCGTCTCCATGGTGCGATACATCGAGTCCAGCGTTTTCCAGCGTTTTTCATCATCGGGATCCGTGAGAAAGGGGAAGTCGTCACTCGGAAGCAGCGGTAGAGGATCATGGAACCCGTAGCTGAGGCCCCGCCTCGCGGCGAAATCCATGACCCTTGGCAAGCTCTCCTCGTCGTAGAAGCCGATTTCCAGTTTCCTGAAGCCGCTCAGACTGATCAGGGATTCTAGCTGCGCCAGGTCGCCCCTGATGAACGACGTGGAGATGGAGAACTCGATCATACGGCTGGATTCTACCATAGCTGTCCTCAGAAGGACAGATGGGCTCGGAAACGTGTCGAGACGTGCGTGTCACACTCCCCGCTCAGGCTAATCCGAGTCCCGTGCCGCACCTGCACGATTGCTAGCCGAGGCGCGTGTCGAAACCGGAATGGCATCCCCGGTTGGCGGTGTGCTGCATGCCCCAGAACGCGGCCGCCATCACTCTCCATGCTTGCCCCGGTATCTCTTGGGTCTTATAATCGTGCGTGTTAGTCTGGCGCGTGGAGTAGCTATCATGCGAGACGGGACTGCGAGAACCTTCTGTCAGATCTGCCGTGCCGAGTGCGGCATGATAGTGCATCTCGAGGATGGCAAGGTAGTTCGAGTACAAGGAGATCCGGAGGATCCGTGGAGCAGGGGCAAGGTGTGCGTGAAGGGACGCAACGCCCACAGAATCCTGTATGCCAAAGACAGAATCCTTCACCCCCTCCTCCGAGACGTCAGGGACAGACCTTTTCGGCGAGTGTCATGGGATGAAGCGGTGGACTTCATTGCCTGCAAATTGCTGGCCATGAAAGGAGACTGTGGTCCAGAGACGCTTGTCTTCTACCGGGGCACTACAGCCAAGGTGGTAGACGAGGCAGTGCTGAGCCGCCTGGCAAAGCTCTACGGCACGCCAAACGTCACGGGCACCTGGTCGGTGTGCGTGGGACCGAAGATACTGGCCTACAACAACACATTTGGACGCCCACCCATGCCCTGGTGTGACCTGAGGAACGCTCGCTACATTATTCTTTGGGGCGCCAGCCCCGCCGCCACCCATCTACACCGATACCACGGCATCAGCACCGATATCATGGCTGCTCGCCAGCAAGGGGCCAGACTCGTCGTCATCGATCCTCGCCGTCTCCCTATCGCCGCCCAGGCTGATACCTACCTCCAGATCAGGCCAGGCACCGACCTCGCCCTGGCACTGGCCATGATACACCACATCGTCGGCAACAGTCTTCACGACCAGGAGTTCGTGAAGGCCCACACCCTCGGCTTCGATGAGTTGGCGGAGCACGTCGCCCCCTACACTCCGCAGTGGGCTGAGCGCATCACCGACATCCCCGCCTCGACCATCGAAGAAGTGGCCACCGGTTTCGCCGTCACCAAGCCAGCTTCGCTGGATAGACGTCAGGGAGTCCAGCACTGCCGTAATGCCACTCAGACCCTCCGCGCCATGGCAATTCTCATGGCCATTACTGGCAACGTCGACGTCGAGGGAGGGCTGATGCTCACACCCTATCGCACTCTCAAAAGCCTGCCGGTGCCTGATGGCCTCCCGAGTCCAGCACCAAGCTTCTGGCGAGATCGTTTTCCATTGGCCCGGGATGCCAGTGCCCTCCTGCCTGAGGCCATCTTGAACGGGAGCCCCTATCCCATACACGGCCTCGTTGTCATTGAGGGCAATCCCCTGTCGTGCTTTGCCAACACGGGCAAAGTGCGGCAGGCCCTGGCTAGCCTAGACCTGGTTGTGATCCACGACCTCTTCATGAACGACTCCACGGAATTCGCTGACGTGGTCCTGCCAGCCTGCACCTTCTTGGAGAAAGGCGAGATCAGCGTGCAGTCGTTGAGAACTGACCACCCCGTCCGGACGAGGTTACCAGTCGTGGAACCGCGGGGCGAAGCATATCCTGAGTGGAAGTGGCTATCCCAACTGGGACGTAGGCTGGGCTACGAGGAGTTCTTCCCGTTCGATAGTGACCAGCAAGCCATCGACGCTGTGCTGTCCCAGGCGGGCTGGACCAACCAGGAGCCTGCGACCCCCACTATCCATGGGCGAGTGCTGGAGACAGGTTTCACCACACCTTCGGGAAGGATCGAACTGTATAGCCGCTCTCTCGAGGAGAGAGGCGCAGATCCGCTCCCCACTGCGCCCATCGACTGGCCGGAGGACGACGTGTACCCCTACTATCTGATCACGGGTGCGAAAGTGCCTCAGTTCTACCACTCTCAGCATCGCAACGTGCCAGCTCTGCGGAAAGCTCATCCCGAACCTCTGGCCGAAATGAGCCGGGCACTGGCAGCAGAGGTGGGTTTGAGGGACGGCCAACAGGCGATTATTGAGACCCATGTGGGGACTGCGGTGTTCAAGGCCAAGATCTCTGAAGCCATTCATCCCCTCACGGTGTCCATCCCTCATGGCTGGGCTGGTCCGCACAACGCCAACTGGCTCATTGACGACGTGGCCTGTGATCCGCTGGCGGGCACCCCCCCGTTCCGGGACATGCGCTGTCGCGTGAAAAGATTCGAGGGAAGATGAATCGATTCAAGAGCTCCCGTCTTGCCTCCTCCCTCTCCGCGCTCGGCCGAGGTGAGTCTCTGAGGCGGTCGGTGATTGTCATTCTGACCCTTGGTATCCTGCTGCGCCTGGTGCTGATGCCCATCGCTTTCCACCCTGACCTCTTCTGGGTGACCTATCACGCCCAAAACCTGGCACTACATGGTGAAGTCACCAGAGATCTGGCAGTACAACCCATTCCTCTTCTGCTGTACTCTGCTACCATCTGGGTCTTTCGAGCGGCTATCTCTCCAACCGAGCTCATCTGGCCGGATCAATGGAGCCTTCTTGGAGAGGGGGACTATCAGGGGGCTTTCGACCTGGCGATGCAAATAGCCACCGCGCCGCGCATACACCTCACCCTGTTGATCCTCAAGCTCCCTCATCTGGTCTTTGACCTGGCGTCGGCGTTCCTACTCCTCGCCCTGCTGAGGAATCGGCCCAAGCAGGCGATCATCGCCCTCGCCTTCTGGATGTTCAACCCTATTGGGTTGTACATCTCCTATCTCTACGGTCGCTACGACGTGGTGGCGGGGTTCTTCGTGCTGCTGAGTCTGTATCTGTTCCAACGCGTCCGTCCATTCTCTTCGCTGGCAGCAATTGCACTGGCGGTCATGTCGCGAGTCATGGATGCGGCGCTTGTACCCTTCTTTCTTCTGGGGGCCTTCAGACAGCTCGGCAAGCAGAAGCGCGTCCTCCTGGGTGCTCTCATTTTCAGCGCGGCGGTCGTGCTGACCATCGCAACCGGATCGCTGCCCAGGGTCATTGCCATACTGGATCGTGCACACGGGCAGTTCCTGCTCGCCGCCAAACTACCCATCATCCTCTATGACGAGCTAGTGCTTTTCGTTATCGGCTATGCCATTCTCCTCTTCAGCAGCGCGGAGAGAGATCTATCCTCCTACGTGGCCCTGCGCAAGTACTCACTGATGGTCTTTCTGATCCTCTTCTCCTTCGCGTTCTTCAACCCGCAGTACTTCTTCGCCCTTCTCCCTCTTCTGGCTCTGGAGATTGCCGAGCAGCCGGGCCTGGCCTGGTACCACCTGATCCAGATTGCCGGCTACGCCTTCTATCTGCTGAACTGGGGTTCGCAGACCACCTGGTGGCTGTTCCTGCCTCTGAACCCGCCGTTTTTCTCACAGCTCACAGCGCCTGAGTTGATGATACAGGCGTACACCAACTACAAGGCAGTGATCGGCATCTTCCGCAGCCTGCTGACGGCAGCCTCATTGTGGATGGTCTATCGGATCTACAAGACCCTGCC
>CAYGQI010000003.1:0-3223 GCA_964351925.1 uncultured Anaerolineales bacterium
CCTCTCGAAGGACTACCACACCTACGTGCACCTGCTGAACGACGAGGGTCAAGCCATTGCCCAGAGCGATCACCGCCCTGGGCAGGAGTATTACCCCTCAAGCTTGTGGAAGCCCGGCGAGACCCTGCTGGACGTGCACGTCGTCCCTGTCCCGGGCGAGACAGGGGCGGGCGTGGTCACGCTCGTGGCTGGTGCGTACGAGTATCCCTCCCTAGTGCCCCTGGGAAACGCCATCACCATGGGCCAGCTGCGAATCGAGCGCTACCCGCGTTAGATCAAGCGAGCTTCAGTCCCAGACACGCCTCAGGGCGTGTATCTCTTGAGAACCTCCGGTACGTAGAAGAAGTATTCGGTCGGATATTCATCGGCTCCGATGTCGAGCCAGGTTCCTGTGCGCATGTCTCCATCGTAATCGAAGCCCAACCCATCGACACCTGTCCCCGCGTTGATGCACGGGGAATCGGCGGCAAGTCAGTAGTCCACGCTGTCCGGATGCGCGAACTCACGCTCCACACTGATGTCTCCGCTGCCAGCCGGTAGACCCAGCGTGGCCCGGCAACCCGATGGCGAACATCGGTAAATCGTAGGGATTACGTAGGCTCCGCGACGGAAATCGTAGGCTTGTCGCAGGGCATGCGTCCAGCACGTTAGGAGGGAATCCGGTATTATAGAGAGAGTCAGCAGTATGGGTCTTTTTCCTCCTTTCGTTCTCCCTCCTCCTATACCCCAAGGAGGAGGGAGAATCGTTTTTGTAGGCCGCGACTCTGGCCAACTACCCCACGGTTCTCTACTACGAGATCCTGCACGATCCGCAAACCGCGGCGATCGCCATTGAGGAGCACATCAACCACCCATATGAGGGCTCTGTGCAGGCCTACGGCGGCCGCATCGTCGGCGGTCCCACGGGGGACTACACCAGGGCCAGCTACTACCCGCTCGTCTATGCCCAAGGCGCCCTATTCTTCGAGGCTTTGCGCGGAGAGATGGGCGAGGAGGTCTTCTTCCGCGGCCTTCAGAGCTACTACGTGGAGTGCAAGTACCATGTCGCTACGCCTGAAGACCTGCTGGCTGCAATGGAGAAGGCACACGGCCAGCCGCTCGGCGAGTTCTTTCAGCGCTGGGTGTTCAGCGCACAGGGCAGCTGAGCCGGATCCTGGCCCTTTTCAGGGGGAACAACCGATGCAGGTTCGGCGTCATATAAGCGACAGAGCAGCAAAGGAGGAATACCAACCATGTGCAGGACACTGTTCCGCAGATCGGCCCTTGGCCGCTGCCCGCTGGCGGCCATGCTCACCGTCGTGCTGATGGTGGGATGTATGCCCCAAGAGACAGACTCCCCCTCCCCGCAACCGTCGCCATCCGCGCCGACGGTGCCTACGCAGGTACCGTCGAGTGGCATAGGTTTCATGGCCAGTGCGGTCCTGGTGGAAGAGGCTGGCTTCGGGGAGTATGCGCCTGTGGAGGCAACCCTGCCTCAGCGGCACGAGGGCTACACTCTGCCCCTCAGTCTGGACGATGTACCCGACCTGGAGCTCTCCGGGCTCGGCCCCGCGCAGCAGGAACTGCTGGAGCAGAATGGGTTCGTGGTTGCACCCTCGGAGTACAGGGAGTTCTACACGCTCTACCAGAGCGTTCACGGCCAGCAGACTCCGCTGTTCGTGACCACCGATTCGCTGCTGCATGTCTACCACCTGCTCTTCGACAAGGTGCTTCGCACCGCAGAGGAGGAGTATTTCAACACGGATCTGGTCAGACTGACCCGGGGGATGCTCTGGGCTTCTGAGGCGCAGTTTGACGCTCTGAAAGGCACATCGCTGGAAGAGGTGGCTCGACGCAATGTGGCATACTTCGCTGTGGCCCTCAAGTTGCTGGACCCTACGGCTGAGGTCCGGGAGGAAGTCAGCCAGGAGGTAGGGCAGGAACTGGGACTCATCGAGGCTCACCAGGGCTTCGGCCCATCATCCATCCTTCCGGGCTACGAGGAGGACTACAGCCAGTACGTACCTCGAGGGCACTACACCGCCAACGACACTCGCCAGAGATACTTCAAGGCCATGATGTGGTACGGCCGCATCAACTTCAGATTGAAGGAACTGGACGAGACCCGCTCGGCGCTGTTGATCGCCCAGGCCTTGTCTCGGGTGGAGATAGACGGAGAGCCCGCATCCCAGCTCTGGGAGCGCATCTACGAGCCCACCGTGTTCTTCGTGGGGGCCACAGACGATCTGAACATCCGCGACTATCAGAAGCTAGTGGAAGAGGTCTATGGATCGGTGCCGGAGGATCCCGCGGCCTTCGCCGACGACGCTCTGCTGAGCTCGTTCGTCGCCGCGGCCAGAGAGCTGCCGCCGCCCCAGATCAACTCCATGTGGGTCTGGGTGTGGGAAGACAGAGAGGAGGAGACTCAGGGCTTCAGGTTGATGGGCCAGCGTTTCGTCATCGACGCCTATATCTTCCAGCAGTTGATCTACAGCAAGGTAGACGACCGCTATTTGCCCAAGGGCCTGGATGTCTTCTCAGCCATGGGCTCAGAGGAGGCCTACCAGCTGCTCGACGAGATCGGCGAGACCCAGTATCCCCGGTACATCGAACAGATGGACAAAGTCAGGGGAGAGATAGCAGCCCTGGAGATGGACAGCTGGACTCAGAACCTGTACTGGACCTGGCTGCACTCGCTGCGCTCTATCGTCGAACCTAAGGACGAGCAGTATCCCGCCTTCATGCGCACTCGGGCCTGGTCCCAAAAGGATCTGCACACCGCTCTGGGAAGCTGGACGGAACTCAAGCATGACACCATCCTCTATGCCAAGCAGGCTTACGCGGAGTTGACCGCCATGCCCCCGCAGGAGGCGGTCCGAGGTTACGTCGAGCCCAACCCCGAGGCCTATGCCCGCTTGCTAGCCTTGACCCGCATGACTCGCGATGGCCTCGATCAGCGTGGCCTGCTGTCCACGGATGATCGAGACAGCCTGGAGCAACTGGAGCAGTTGCTGCTCTCCTTGAAGACCATCGCAGAGAAGGAACTACAAGGGGAAACCATCACTGACAGTGAGTACGACCTCATCAATTCCTATGGCGACTGGTTGGAGAGCCTCACCATCGCGGCTGCGGACAAGCCGGAGCCCGGTGGCTCTGTAGACGAACATGAGGCCGCCTTGGTCGCCGATGTAGCCACCGATCCCAACAGCGGCTCCGTTCTGGAGGAAGGCGTAGGGAGAATCTA
>CAYGQI010000003.1:3323-4597 GCA_964351925.1 uncultured Anaerolineales bacterium
GCGGGCATTGCAGGCATGCAAGCCGCGCTCGACATTGCCGATGCTGGCTTCAAGGCCTACTTGGTGGAGAAGGAACCGAGCATCGGGGGCCGGATGGCTCAGCTCAGCGAAACCTTCCCCACCCTGGACTGTTCCTCGTGCATTCTGACTCCCAAGATGGTCAGCGTGGGCGGGCACGCCAACATCGAGTTGCTGACCTATTCCGAGGTGGTGGAAGTTGAGGGCGAGGCTGGCCACTTCAGGGTCAAGGTACGAAAGAAGCCCCGCTACGTCGATATGCACAAATGCACCGGGTGCGGCAGCTGCGCCGAGGCCTGCCGTCTGAAGGACAGGCTGGACAGTGAATTCAACATGGCCATGGGAAAGCGGGGAGCTGCTTACGTACCCTTCCCCCAGGCCGTACCGCTCAAGTACACCATAGACCCCGAACATTGCCTCATGATACAGAGAGGAAGGTGCGGGAAAACTCCGGCCTGTAGTGATGCCTGCCCCGCTGGCGCGATAGACTTCGACCACCAACAAGAAATCGTGGAGCTGGAGGCGCAGGCCATCATCGTGGCCACCGGCTTCGATCCCTTCGACCCACGTCTCAAGCCAGAATACGGCTACGGTCTGTATGACAACGTGATCACCGGGTTGCAGTTCGAGCGCCTTTCATCTGCGTCGGGCCCGACCTACGGGGAGATCAAACTTGACGACCGCCAGATCGACGATGTGGTCTTCATCCAGTGCGTGGGCAGCAGGGATCGTAGTCTGGGAAACGCCTACTGCTCGCGAGTATGCTGCATGTATACGGCTAAGCAAGCACATCTGGTGCGCGAGAAGCTGCCAGACGCGCGCGTCACGGTCTTCTACATGGACATTAGAGCCTTTGGCAAAGGCTTCGAGGAGTTCTACGATCGGGTGAGGGAAGAGCAGGTACTGTATCGCCGGGGCAATCCGTCGGAGATCTACGCACGCGGGGACCGCCTGGTGGTCAAGGCGGAAGACACTCTGCTTGGTCAGCCGGTGGAGGTAGAGGCTGACCTAGTGGTGCTGGCGATTGGTCTCGTGCCGCGAGCAGACACACAAGCCCTGGCTGTGTTGCTCGGTCTATCGTCATCCGAGGACGGATTCTTCCAGGAAGCCCATCCCAAGTTTCGACCCACAGAGACCGATGTAGACGGAGTCTTTTTGGCGGGATGCTGTCAGGGTCCAAAGGACATCCCAGACGCCGTTGCCCAAGGGAAGGCGGCAGCAGCGTCTGCTATCGTTTTGATGTCCCGATCGGGTTC
>CAYGQI010000003.1:4697-22553 GCA_964351925.1 uncultured Anaerolineales bacterium
TCCGAGGGCGCGGACACGCTGTACTTCGTGTGCTGTATTCCATCCTACGATGATCGTGCCCAGAAGGTCGCCAAGGCGCTGGTCAAGGTTTTCCAGAAGGCAGAGGTGGACTTCGGCATCCTTGGAGTGGAGGAGAAGTGTTGCTGCAACGAGGTCCGGCGGGTTGGAGAGGAAGGCCTGTTCGAGTACATGGTGGAGGAACAGCAAGAGCTCTTCAAGCGTTACGGAGTCCAGCACATCGTCACTACCTCTCCTCACTGCTTCAACACCTTCAAGAACGAGTATGAGGGCTTGGACATCAAGGTCCAGCATTACACGCAATTCGTTGCTGAGTTGATCGAAGGGGGAAGACTCACCTTCACCGGGGAGCTGAACAAGGTGGTCACCTACCACGATCCCTGCTTCCTCGGAAAGCAGAATGGTGTGTTCGATGAGCCACGCCGGATTCTCCAGAGTATCCCCGGCCTGGAATTCCGCGAGATGGACCGTATCAGAGATCGGAGTCTGTGCTGTGAAGGCGGCGGCGGAAGGATGTGGTGGGAAGGCACAAACCCCGAAGAGAAGCTGGCCACCGCGCGTTTCGAAGAAGTCCTCAGCGTGGGGGCCGATGTGATGGCCGTGGCCTGCCCGTTCTGTCTCCTCACCTTCGAACTGGCCGCCAAGGCCGGGGGCTACGATGAAAAGGTCCAGGTGCTGGACATTATGGAGTTGGTGGCCCAGGTAATCTGAGGCCCGTGTGACCCCGGCGGGAGGGAAGATGGCACCGAAGGTCGGTGTCTACATCTGTCACTGTGGCATAAACATCGCCCACACAGTAGACGTTAAAGAGGTGGCGAGGGCCGCGAAAGAACTGCCAGGTGTGGCTGTTGCCAGGGACTACGTCTACATGTGTTCGGATCCTGGCCAGCAACTGATCCAGAACGACATTCGCGAATTGAGTCTGGACCGCGTAGTGGTCGCCTCCTGTTCTCCTCGCATGCACGAGCTGACCTTCAGAAGGGCGATCCAAGAGGCAGGACTCAATCCCTACTTCCTCCAGATAGCCAATATCAGGGAACAGTGCTCTTGGGTGCACCCAGACCGCCAATCCGCAACGGAGAAGGCCAGGGGCGTGGTCTCCGCTGCGGTTGCCAGGGCCTGTCTTCTCCAGCCACTGGAGGAGAGAGACGCGGGGGTGACCCCGGCGGCACTGGTCATCGGTGGAGGCATCGCGGGTCTTCAGGCTGCTCTGGACATCGCCGATGCTGGTTACCAGGCCTACCTGGTCGAGAAGGAAGCTAACCTCGGGGGCCACGTTGCCGAATTCCCCAGGACCTTCCCCACCCTCGAGGATGTCCAGGCGCTCCTCTCTGCGCTAATCGAGAGGGCGCAGACCCACCACAATATTCGAGTGCTGACCGCCTCGCGTGTGACCGCGGTGGACGGCTTCATCGGCAACTTCCAGGTTCAGGTCGACACGGACGCAGCGGACTACGGGAGTGTGAGCAGTACCGACCTGACAGTGGGAGCAATCATCGTGGCCACCGGCTTCGATACCTTCGACGCCAGTCTAAAGCCTGAGTTCGGGTATGCCGTGTACGACAAAGTGATCACCGGGCTGGAACTCGAGCAGCGCCTCTCGAATTCGTATGCCAGCCCTGAAGGAAACCCTCTTGGTGACGGGCACATCGAGGATGTGGTGTTCATCCAGTGTGTGGGCAGCAGGGACCGGTCTGTTGGCAACCCCTACTGCTCCCGCGTGTGTTGCATGTACACCGCGAAGCAGGCCCACCTGCTGAGGGAGCAGCTCCCCGACGCGCGGATCACGGTGTTCTACATGGACGTACGAGCATTCGGCAAGGGCTTTGAAGAGTTCTACGATCAAGTCAGAGAGGAAAGGGTCCTCTACCGCAGAGGGAATCCGTCCGAGATCTACAAGAGAGGCGACAGACTCGTGGTCAGGGCCGAGGACACCTTGCTGGGAAAGGCGGTGGAAGTTGAAGCCGACCTGGTGGTGCTGGCTATAGGCCTCGTGCCACGAAGCGACGCCGAAAACGTCAGCACGCTCTTGAAGCTGCCGCGCTCCGAAGATGGATTCTTCATGGAGCTGCATCCCAAGCTGAGACCCGTTGACACTACCACCGATGGCATGTTCCTGGCCGGCTGCTGCCAGGCGCCCAAAGACATCGCTGATACCGTCGCTCAGGCCAAGGCAGCTGCTTCGTCGGCCCTGATCCCGCTCTCCCTGGGCAAGGTGAGGGTGGAGTCCGTCACCTGTGCTGTTGATGCGCTGCTGTGCTCTGGATGCGGGCTGTGCGAGGAGGCCTGCGTGTTTGGGGCGCTGACCCTTGACCAGCGCAAGGGAGTGATGACGGCCAACCAAGTACTGTGCAAAGGCTGTGGGGCGTGCTCTATGGTATGTCCGTCAGGGGCGATTGTTCTGCGCCATTTCACCCCCGAACAGATCCTGGCGGAGTTGGAAGTGGCCGTCCAGTGACAAAGGTAGTCTTTTTGTGTGACCACTTAGCATGGCAGATAACTATGCGCTTCTGTTTCTCGACAGCAGAGCAGGCCCAACAGTCCAGCCCTCGGAAACCAGAACGGGTCAAGTGATCCAGGGTCGTCCACCGGGGATCCCGAGGCTTCAACTGCCACGTCAACCTTCGTGCCCTACAGTGTCATGGGCGGCAGCAGGTAAGCATGTGCATTGAGATCGAGGCGGAAAACCTAACCAAGGTCTTCGGACAGCACCGTGCTCTCCGTGGTGTGAATCTGAAGCTGCACCGCGGTGAGTTGCTGACCATGCTCGGTCCCAATGGCGCTGGCAAGACTACACTACTACGCTGCCTCGCAGGGCTCAGTAAGCCATCAGGGGGCAGAGTCCTTCTGCTGGGTCGGGACCTGGCCAAGAGCCCCGAGGAGGCTCGACGAGGAATAGGCTTCGTCTCCCACGAAACCCTGCTCTATGGCAACCTCACTGCGACGGAAAACCTGCTCTTCTACGGTCGCATGTACGATGTTGCCGACCTTCGCCAGAGAGTCGAGGAAACGCTGGACCGTCTAGGACTGGCACACCGCAGTGATGATCCAGTCCGTACCCTCTCCAGAGGCATGCGACAGCGTCTCTCCATCGGTCGAGCGCTGCTGCATCGTCCGTCCGTGGTACTCCTGGACGAACCCCACACGGGGTTGGACCTGGGGGCGCAAGAGATGCTGGACCACACGCTTGAGGACCTGTCGGACGCTGGTCAGACGGTACTGATGACTACCCACAACTTGGCCACGGCCGCAAGGGCCGGATCGCGACTGGCCATCCTCGCGCAAGGGCTCATCGTCTATGAGGCGACCGACGGGCCCCTCACCCAAGAGGCACTGAGCGCTGCCTACCGAGAGGCGGTTGGAGCACGACGTTGAAAGCGTACCTGACCAAGGTGGCGGTCATTCTGTGGAAAGACCTGCTGGCCGAACTGCGCACCCGGGAGATGCTTAGCTCCATGCTGGTTTTTGCCCTCCTGGTGACCGTGGTCTTCAATTTCACTTTCGACCGGAAGGCCGCCGAAATGAAAGAGCTCGCTCCTGGCTTGCTCTGGGTGGCCTTCACCTTTGCCGGTATCCTGGGCCTCAACCGGTCCTTTGCCCTGGAGAAGGATCGTAACTCTCTGCAAGGCCTGATGCTGGCGCCGCTCGATAGAAGTGGCATCTACGTGGCCAAGATGTTGGGCAATCTCATCTTTCTTTCCATAGTGGAGGCCATCGTCGTGCCCTTGTTCTGGGTTCTCTATAACATGAGCGGATTCCCCTGGCCCCTGGTACTGATCATCCCACTGGGCACAGTAGGATTCGTCGCTGCTGGCACGCTTTTTTCTGCCATGACCGTGGGCACGAGAGCTCGAGAGGTCTTACTCCCAATCCTGCTGCTGCCCGTATCAGTGCCATTGATTGTCGCCGCTGCCAAGGCCACCGGAATCGTTCTGACGCAGGACAGCGTTGCTGCCGCCGCAGGCTGGATTCGCCTCCTGGTCGCCTGTGACGTGGTGTTTCTCGTGCTGTCCATCCTGACTTTTGAGTACGTGATTGAGGAGTGATCCCATGGTCAGCCAGCACCCTGTCCCACGCTCGGCTCGCCACGGAGAGGACTTCCCGTGACCAACGCACAACTCTCAGAGAAGGCACGCACTGCGGTGGCGGCCATCGACAGGTTCATACTGTGGCTTTCGCGACATTGGCTCCTGCTGTTCAACCTGGTTTTTGGCCTGTACGCCGGTCTTCCGCTCCTGGCTCCTCTGCTGATGTCGTGGGGCTGGACCCGCTCGGCCAACATCATCTACTTCGTCTACCAGTTCCTGTGTCACCAGATGCCTTCCCGCTCTTTCTTCTTCGGACGTTTCCAGGTAGGCCTTTGCGAGCGAGACCTCGCTCTCTATGGTGGCGCCTGCCTAGCGGGCGTGGTCTTCGCCGTGGTGAGGGACAGAGTAAGACCTCTTCCCGTCCCGGTGTGGCTCATCCTCATAGCACCACTGATACTCGATGGGGTCACACAGCTCCTTGGTCTTCGCTCCAGCACGTGGCAGTTGCGCACCATCACTGGTCTGCTTGCCGGCGTGGGCACAATCTGGATGGTCTACCCCTATCTCGAGCAAGCCTTCAGGGAGGTCCAGGCATCGGCCTTAGCTCAACTGAGGAAGTCGGAGGCAAACAGCGAAGAACGTGTCTGACGAAGGACCGGACAGGCCCTCGACAGGGGTGCAGCGGGATCTCTAGCGACGTCGCCCTTGGCGGCCGCCCTGGCCCTGCTTCTCAGCAACCACCTGGTAACCTGAGACGTAGTATTCAGACCCCCTCTGGCTACGAATGTAGTCGTCCACCTCGCTCTCATCTGTCTCCATGTCGAGCATGAGCTCGATCTGGTGGCCTTCTATCGTGCGGGCTTGAGCGAGCTCTGCGCCACTGGCCTCCTCACCCGTTACTTGCGGTTCGTGGTTAGGGTCCAGTTCGATCCAGCGTGCGGCATCCTCCACTCGCTCCACGTAGAACAACTGGGTACCACGCCAGCGAAGGATTCCGAACATGAATGGCGGAGCCGCCTGTCCAGCGCCACCAGGCGTCGTCGACATGGCATCCCCGTACTCCGCGAACAACCTGGCCAGTTGGGCGCCCGTGGTTTCCTCCCCCTCAGTGAGTTCCCCCTCCAATTCCGCTGTCAACCTGGTGTACCCGTACTTGGGAGCGAGTGATGACAGAAACTCGTCACTGGCTTCCACCACGCGCCAGATGCTCACCATGTGAAGAGTCGGCGTGGTCGCCCTGGTGGCCCTGTGAATGGCCAGATCCACCCGCTGGAACGCCGAACGCGCTGTATCGGTGTCTTCGCTGTCCAACAGGCTTTGCAGGCCTTGCATGAGCTCAGAGCAATCCTGGGCCAGTTGAAGGGATTTCTCAAGCAGCTCTGCCGGGGGGCCAGCGAGCGGGTCCCGAGCTGCCACGACCAACTTCTCGCCCAGATTCCTGAGCGAATGATGGTACAGATCCAGTTGTCTGAACGACTTTGTTATGTCCTCAGAGTGCCTAGCTTTGTCCGTCACCATCGTAGCCTAGCCACCTCTACTTGCTGCTTGTGTCCGTTCTGGCAATGATACGTTGCACTTCTTCCTTCTCATCGTCAAGCGTACTGACCCTACCATCCAGCCTGGCATCTCGAAGTTCGCCCAGTATCTTCGTGTACAGGGGTCCGGGCGGCAGTCCCATGCTTTTCAAATAGCCGCCGTCAATCATCGTCTTCACCGAGCTGAGTTCGCTGTGATGCAACTCGAGCCGCCCCTTCACCAGGTTGTCTTCTGAAGCCAGCCAGCAAAGGAAGATCACCGGATCCGGGTGTGGTGCTAGCAGACGATAGATGCCACTCCGAGAGAGATCCTTCTGCGCCAACGATGACAACGCCGAACTCAATTGCCTGGCCTCAATGAGGAACTGTGCGTCGTCCTTGGGCAGCCGCAGGCGAACCGCGAGCCTGTGGACCTCCTCCTCCGTTGCCCTGAGGCTCACGAGGGCGAGGTAGCTCATGGCCAGCGTGGGAAGGCGGGAATCTGGGCCCGCGGATGGCTGAGCCGATGCCCGGCTTTGCCAGTAGGTCGCCGCCCCGTTGAGATCCATTACACGCCGCTCCAACCAGTCATCCCACGACAGGAGCGGGGATATCTGCTGCAGGATCCCCAACCTGGACAGGCGCCGCAACGGTTTCCCGGGTTCGTCCTCCTCGAATACGGCGTACAGCTCCTGGCGTATTCGCTCACCGCCAACCCTGTCCAACCACTCCAGGGCATCTGAGATCAGCTCCTCGGT
This sequence comes from uncultured Anaerolineales bacterium, assembly GCA_964351925.1. Lineage (GTDB taxonomy): Bacteria > Chloroflexota > Anaerolineae > UBA7937 > B3-Chlor > JAUVXJ01. The sequence goes on from CAYGQI010000003.1 coordinate 11,016, forward strand.
CATCTCCTCCATTCGAAACCCGAGTCTCTGCTCCAGACGCACAGCCCGCAGCATACGAATGGGATCTTCTATGAAACTCAGGTTATGGAGCACGCGGACCAATCCCTCCCTCAGGTCCCGCTCACCGCCATAGAAATCCAGTAGTTCTCCAAAGGTGTCTTCGTTCAGACTGATGGCCATGGTGTTGATGGTAAAATCCCGTCGATACAGATCCTGCTTGATTGAGCTACGCACGACCTGAGGTAGCGCTGTTGAGTACTCGTAGAACTCCCGTCGGGCAGTAGTGAAGTCGACGAAGGGCAAAGCCGCTTTTTCGCCGTCAAAGATCAGCTTCGCCGTGCCGAAGCGAAAGTGGCTGTGCATGCGTCCTCCGACCGCTTCTGAGAGCCGTCTCGCCAAGGCGATGGCATCACCCTCGACCACAATGTCCAGGTCCAGATGTGGCTTGCCCAGTAGGAGGTCTCGCACGAAACCGCCCACCACATAGAGCGAGAAGCCCATCTCACTGGCAAGCCCGCTGGCCCTCAGCAGCAGATCCAGGACCGGATGGGGCAATGCACTTCGCACTTGCTCCGCCAGGTGGCCCGAAGGCTCTGGAACGCTCGGCTTCGACCAGAGCTTGATGAGATCAGTCCTGGTGACTATGCCCACTATCTCGCCATCCTCGACTACTGCCACCTGGCCCACGTCGTGTTGTATCATCACCTCCTGCAAATGCTCGACATGGTCGGATGGCGCCACCACGATCTCTCCCTTCCGCATGTAGTGGCTGATCGCAGCATCTCCCCTTTCATACTGAAGGGCCTTGTCGATCTCCCGGCGTGTCAACATACCTAGCACTCTGCCGTGCTCTGCCACGACCGGGAACCCTTCGTGCCCGTACCGACGCATTACCTGCGCCGCCTCCGCTACCGAGGTGTCTGGGGACAGGGTATAGACGCCGTGGGACATGAGGTCGGCTACCGTGGTCGAGGGCCGTACCTCGCGCTCCAGGACTCTTAGGAGCTGCTCTCGCGTCTCGGCCACGCTCATGTCCCTGATGAGCGCAGCGGCGGCCTTGCTGTGCCCGCCGCCTCCGAAGTGGCGCGTTATCTTCGAGACGTCAATGGCATCAGAGCTGCTTCGCGCCACCATCTGGACATTGGCCTCCAGGTCCACGATGAGGAAAAGCGCGGAGGGCTCATACAGATCTCTCAGCTTGTGGGCCAGCGTGGAGATTTCCTCAAGATAGTCCGCAGCACCGGCCACAGCGACGACCACCGTGTGTCCCGAAAACTCATGGAATTCCGCTGCCTCCACCAGCGTACGGTACAGCTGCCGCTGGCTCGCACTGAGAGGTCGGTGGAGAAACTCGTTGACCACCTCCAGGTTGGCTCCCTGCTCAAGCAGCCAGGCCGCACAACGGGCGTCCAAGGCTTTTGTGCCCGGGTAGCTGAGGGAACCCGTGTCCTCGTAGACACCTAGAAGCAAAAGGGTGGACTCCACCGGAGATACGTTGAGGTGAGACTGGAAGATCTGCTCCACCAGGAGAGTAGTCGTCGAGCCCACATCTCCACTGTGGAAAGTCATTCTAGACTCCAGCTCTCTCTCCAACGGGTGATGATCTATGAATCGCACTTCCGTCTCATCGGACAAGCCCTTCAGAGAGGGGATACTCTGCGTGTCTACGACGATCAGGAGTTCGATGCGGCCTCGCGGAATGTCCTCACGCCGAGCGAAGGGAAACTCGTCCCGATAGAGAGCAAGGAAGTCTTGAAGATTACGATTCAACCGTTGGGGAAGAACGGGGATGGCCTTGGGGTACAACTTGACTGCGCCGAGCATGGATGCCAACCCGTCGAAATCGGTGTTCTCGTGCGAAGTCACTATCTCCATCCTGAGCTCTCTGTTCTGAATTGTAACAGAGCGCGTCCCATTTGACAATCGGGTTGGGCCGACCTATAATGGGAACTCAATAGGCACACTTGCTTCGCCTATTGTGACGGAGGCATGTTGCGCTTCTCAAGGGTCAGATCACAGGCGAGGCTTTGGCTTCTGGTCCTGTGTTTTGTTGCGGCGGGCGCCGCGCTGGCAAACCTCCTTTTGCCCCTCGCCTTGTCGGCTAGAACCACTGCGTCTGGCTACAGGGCACCTCACCTCATCCCCAACACTGACGTCAACCCATTTGGGGCCAACATGTTCCTCGATCGCGAGGTGGAGGAATGGAAGCTCAGAAAGACCCTCGAGATGGCCCAAGAGGCACATCTGGGCTGGGTCAAGCAGCAGTTCGCGTGGGAGGAGATAGAGCCGGTTCAGAAAGGGGAGTACTTCGACGAGCGCACGAGGCGCAGCAGCTGGGAGAAGTATGATCGAATAGTGGACCTGTGTGAGGAGTACGGCCTCCAGATAATCGCCCGCCTTGACCGCCCACCGGACTGGACACGAGAGGACAACACCTACAAGGAACGTCCTCCCGACAACTTCGATGACTACGGCGATTTCGTCTATGCGTTCGTAGATCGTTATCGCGGGAGAATCAGGTACGTCCAGATTTGGAATGAGCCGAACATCTTTCCCGAGTGGGGAAGCAGGCCTGTGGATCCGGAAGAATACGTCGCCCTGCTGCGCGTGGCCTACCAGCGGGCCAAGCAGGCAGACCCCAACGTCTATGTGCTGAGTGCTCCTCTGGCTATCACCCTTGGTCAAGAGCATCCAGAGCCAGGTAAGTGGATCAGCATGAACGAGATCGATTACCTGGAAGAGATGTACAAGGCAGGAGCCAAGGACTACTTCGACATACTGTCCGCGAACGCCTTCGGGCTTGGCAGCCCACCAGAGGAGCCAGCCCAGCCCCGAGTCCTGAACTTCCAGAGGGTGCTCTTCCTGCGGGACGTGATGGAGCAATACGGAGATGCTGACAAGCCGGTATGGTTCAACGAGTACGGGTGGAACGCCTCGCCCAAAGACTTCGGGGAAGAGCAGCTGATCTGGCAGCGCGTCAGCGAAGAGGAGCAGGCTCAATACACGGTTGGGGGGGTCGAGTATGCCCAGGAGCACTGGCCTTGGGCAGGGGTGTTCAATATCTGGTACTTCAGGCAGGTAGGCAACATCTCCCCTGACAGGTCGGACTACTACTTTCGCACGGTGGATATCGACTTCACGCCGCGTCTCGTCTACTATGCGGTCGAGCAGTCAGCACAGGGTTTGCAGGAGCCACTTGGCCCCGGGTATTACCAGGAAACAAATCCTGCTCTCGTTTTCGATGGAGAATGGCAGCCGGTGATCGAGCCTCAAGCGAGCGCCCAAGCGCATATCTTGAGCGAAGCAGAGGGCTCCACGGTGACTCTGACGTTCGTCGGAGAGAATGCCGACCTGATCGCCTCGCTTGGACCCGAGGGCGGGCGACTGGGAGTATCCTTGGACGGGCACACTGTGGACAACCTGGCCAGGAACGGCCAGGGGCAATCCTACGTAGACCTGTTCAGTCCGGTACGCCGGTGGCAGCGTCGCGTCCCCCTGGTCTATCAAGCCGATGACGTAGAGCATACGCTCGTGTTGACGGTGCTCGAACGGGCGAACCTGGCGTCGGAAGGTAACCAGATAGCCATCGATGCCTTCGAGATCACGCGAGGCGAGCGCTCTTCCCTCCCCTATGCCATGGCCGCTCTCCTGATCCTGGCGGTGGTTGTTTCGGCTGGCCTCGCATTTCGGGAGTGGAGGTTGCTGCGACGTAGGGAACGCTGACGCGTCGAGCGCGTGACGGGTCTCATCGTGACAGGCGAGTTCATTCTGACGGGGCCGCTGCAATTCTGATCGCTTAGCCATGGGGCTCCTTCCAGTGATTCTCTCGCGCAGAGCCACACTCTTCCTCAGATGAAGCTTAGTGTCCTGCTAAGATTCCTCTTGGTTTGTGTCGCCCTCACCGCGTCTGTTGCGGGAGCGAGGAGCAATGCAGTCCCCAGCCTAATGCTCAGCAGGGCCGAGCACTTCCAGGCGCAGAAGGAATACGGCCAGGCCATCGAAGTATACACCGAGTTGGCCACGATCAGACCGCAGTGGGCAGCACCCCACGTGCGCTTGGGCGAGATCTACCTTGCCCAAGGCAGGTTTGATGAAGCGAAGACGCAGTTCTCCTTCGCGAGAAGGCTCGACGAGAGCGAACCACGCGCGCTGGATGGTTTGGCCGATGTGTCTCTTCACGAGGGTGATAGCCTGACCGCCATCGAGCTGTGGGAGGCGGCTCTAGCTCTGAACTCCCGGGACACGCATGCCCTGTACCGACTGGCGCAGACCCATCTCGAGTCGTCCGACTTCGCGGCAGCTGCGGGCGATTTGCAGCGGGTTCTCAGACACGAGAGAGATCACCAGGGCGCTAACTACCTCTTGGGACTGATGTGCGCTGCCGACGACCGGATGCTAGCGGCAGAGCATTTGGCGATCGCTGCAGAAGGTGCCGACCCGACACTGGCGACACGAGCTCATGACATGCTCGATGTCCTGGCAGATCTGGGTCACTCTCAAGATGATGCCGAAGAGTCCGCGCGTCTCGCGCACGCATTACTACGGTGTGAGCAGCCAGGGTTGGCTCTCAGGCAACTGGACCGGGTGCTTGCTCTACAGCCAGACAATCACACCGCTCGTGCGTATGCAGGATTCGCCCTATTCTCCACGGGCCAGCTGGGCGCGGCGCGGAACATCCTGCGGGAAGTCTCCCAGGTGGATCCCAAGAATCCTCTCGTCTACTATTTCCTAGGGCTGTTGCACCGCGCAGATGGATACTTGCCCACATCGCTGTGGGACTTCAAGCGCTCTCTGCAGCTTGACCCCGCCAACGGGGCGGTTTATGCCGAAATCGCGGCCACATTTCAACTCATGGGCCAGTACTTGGCAGCCGCAGAGTGGTACCGGGCGGCTGTCTCCGTAGCCCCGGAGGAGCCAGGTTTTCGGCTGCTTCTGGCACGGTTCTACGTCGATGTGGTCCCCAAGCCGCGGGAGGGCCTTGATGCTGCAAGGCAGAGCGCCGCCCTGTCGCCAGACGACCCCGAGGCGCAGGACCTGCTAGGGTGGGCCAACTACCTGGCCGGCAACCTGTCTGCCGCGAGGCTCGCTCTGGAGCGAGCACTGGACCTCGACCAGGACTACGCGCGGGCTTATTACCATTTGGGCGTAGTGTGTGATCAGTTGGGAGACCAAGCAACGGCCAGCTGGGCGTATCGCCGCGCCATAGACTTGGACGCGGAAGGCACGTATAGAGCCAAAGCCTTGCAAGAGCTCCGGACATCGACTTGACCCGCCGCTAGAGCGTCACACTGGCAACATGTATCTGGCCATAGGCCACAGGCCAGCCACGCTGACTCGAATGGAGAGAAGTGAGCGCCTACACGTCAGCCCTCACTCCATGTCAATCATCGGGAGGTTCAGCAGATGCGAATGAAACAGAAGGTCTCCATCATCACAGGTGCACAGTCTGGAATAGGGCTTGCCACAGCGCGTCGCTTCGCAGCGGAGGGCGCCACGGTCGTGTTTGCTGATGTCAAGGATGCCAGCCCGGCCGCAAACGAGCTGGTTGGCACCGGCGCGCAGGCTCGCTTTGTGCAAACTGACGTCAGCGACGCCTCACAGGTTGGAGCACTCCTCGAGGAAACGCTCTCCGCCTACGGTCGTCTGGACGTACTGGTGAACAATGCGGGAGTCGAACTACCCAAGAGGATCACTGACACCACCGAAGCAGAGTGGGATCGGCTGATGGACGTGAACCTGAAAGGTGTCTTCCTGTGCTCCCGGGCGGCCATCCCTGCCATGCAGCAACAGGGCGGCGGAGTCATCGTCAATGTGGGTTCGGAACTAGGTGTGGTGGGAGGATCGGAAATCGCAGCCTACTGTGCTGCCAAAGGGGGTGTGGTACAATTGACCAAGGCCATGGCCGTCGATCACGCAGCGGATGGAATCCGCGTCAACTGCGTTTGCCCGGGGCCGGTGGCCACCCCCCTCTTGGAGGCCACTATCCAGGGGTCCACCGATCCGCAGAAGGAGAGACTCAGCATCCTGGGTAAGACCCTGATGAAGCGCTTTGGGCACCCGACGGAAATAGCGAGTGCGATCCTTTTCCTGGCATCCGATGAGTCTTCGTACATGACGGGTTCTATTCTGCTCGTCGATGGCGGCGTAACGGCACACTGACACATACCCGCCTCACGCCCCCGCTGGGGCGGTGCCTCTATTTGGGCCATGCAGCGGGCAAAAGGAGATAGACGGCGATGAGTCGAAGACCCAGCCTCTCCGCATTCTTGACTAACATGCAAGTACCGATGCCCTGGCACCGCAAACTGGGATCGCTGGTACGCAACAACTGGCTCAAGATCCGCACCGGTAGCAGCTGCTGCGGACATCCCGGCGAGCCAGGCTGTTGACAGGTCGATCCCGAGAGACTGGGCCAGTCTCCCGAGTCTTCAAGTGATTGAGCTTCTCAGGGGAACACACGCGGAAGCGAGGTGCACATGTCTCCCGAAGTCCTGAAAGCGGCTACCTACAACTGCAACTCCATTCGAACGCGCCTGGAGCTTGTGCTGGATTGGCTTCGTGCGGAGGAACCGCACATCTTGTTTCTACAGGAGACCAAAACCCAGGACTCTGGGTTTCCCTGGGAGGCCTTCCAGGGATTGGGATACCACGCCAGATTCCGTGGCCAGAAGGCCCACGCTGGCGTGGCAGTGCTGAGCCGGAAAGAGCTACAAGGAGTCACCTTTGGGCTGGACGACGGAGAAGATCCCGACGAGCCGCGACTGGCTCGGGTCGCGGTCGCAGGCATAGCCTTGGTCAACACCTATGTACCTCAGGGACGTACTGTCGACTCACCGCACTTCCAGTACAAGCTACGGTGGCTCAATCGTCTGAAAGCCTTCTTCAATCGTCACTACTCACCTCAGGACTTCCTCTTGTGGGCCGGCGATTTCCACGTCGCTCCTGAGCCCCTGGATGTGTACGATCGGAAGCGCCTGGAAAAGCACGTCGATTTCCACCCGGACGCTCGCCAGGCCCTGGAGAAGACACGCGAGTGGGGCTTCGTGGATGTGTTCCGACTGCACCACCCCGACGAACCTGGTCACTACACCTACTGGGACTACCGGGTGCCCAATGCACTGGAAAGGGGTATGGGGTGGCGGGTGGACCACATCTGGGCCACGGAGCCGCTGGCCAGGAAATCGATCGGCGCGTGGATCGACGTCGATGCGCGCAGGGCGAAGAAGCCTTCTGACCACACGTTCGTGGTCGCCGAATTCGCCCTCTGAGCGTTATCCGGCGACCACAGTCGCCAACCAGCATGAGGGGATGGCGGTCCCTCGCTCTCTCGTCACTCCAGCCAACGTGCCCCGGAAAGCCGACGACTGGAACCACCCCAGCGCTTGGAACCAGTGCATACACCCTCGGACGGACTAAACCTGTCTACCGGAGCTTGCCGGGTAACGTTCCCCCTCCCCGGCCTGCACAAACTTGAAGCCGTGTCCCCTCACAGTGACGATGTACTGATGATGGGGATCCAGAGCGGCGATGCGGCGTCGCAGTCGCCCGACCAGGGCGTCAATCGTCTCATCCGACACGCCTTGACTTGCATCCTCCGGCCAGGCAGCCCCCACGATCTCGTCGCGGCTATACACGCGGCCTGGTTCCTCTCGAAGCAGGACCAATAGCCTGAATTGTGCCCTAGACACCGGGGGAGCCAGTTTCTTTCCCTGCACCCAAACCTCTCGCCTATCTTGGTCCATCCACAATCCTCTGCCGCGTACGAGGGCCTCCGTCACCAGAGCTCCGGTCGCTTCAGGGTCCACGTACAGAGCTTTGAATTCCAGTCCTATCTGCAGCTCATCGCCGTCGCGCAGCACGTGTGGCTCTGAGATGCGTTGTCCATTGAGGAAGGTTCCGTTGCGACTCCCGCAGTCGCTGATTACGAACTGGCCGTGCTCTCTGTACACGCGCGCGTGGCGCCTGGACGCCAAGCGATCATCAACCACGATGTCACTGTCCAGCGCACGACCGAAGGATATGGACTCCTCGGTGAGCACGAATTCGCTGCCCTTCAGGTGCCCGCCTTGCATCAGAAGCCTTGGTGCTCTCTGGTCCATCAGGTGACTCCCATCGTATTCTTGACAGCTCCCCGCAAACTGAATATCATTGAGCGGGGAACACGAGATGGTAGCGACGCTGGTTGTATCTTCGATCCCCCATACGAAAGGCGGAAAGAGAGCTTGACTACGCGCCTGTCCCCGAAGACGGTCCTGCAAGATCGCTATAGGGTCGTGGAGCTCATCGGGTTTGGCGGCATGGGAGCAGTCTACCTCACCGAAGACCTGCATCTCAAAGAGAAGCACTTCGCGCTGAAGGAGGTACAATACTCACCTGACGCTGACTCCGCTGCCCAGGAACAGCTCCGGCAGCAGTTCCATAGAGAAGCTATTGCCCTGGCGAACCTGGATCACCCCAATCTACCGAAGGTGTTCGACTACTTCTCCGAGGACGGCCGCGACTACTTGGTGATGGACTACGTCGCAGGTCCCAACCTGAAGGAGGTGCTTGACGAGGCGCGTGCGCACGGCCGGACCCTCCCAGAGAGCCACGTCCTGGATTGGGCCCACCAGATATGCGACGCACTGACATACCTCCACGGCCAGGATCCTCCCATCATCCACCGCGACGTTAAGCCGGCCAACGTGAAGCTGATGCCGAGCAATGCAATCAAGCTCGTCGACTTCGGCCTGGTCAAGTTCATTGATGCCAATGACCCGCGTACGATCACGTTGGTGCACGCTTTGGGCACGCCCACGTACGCCCCTTTGGAGCAGTACGGGGGCGGCTCGGCCCGCACCGACGTTCGATCGGATGTTTACTCTCTGGGCGCGACCCTGTACCACCTTCTGACTGGTCGCGCACCAGCGAATGCCCAGCAGCGTTTCGTCGACCCGGAGAGTCTCAGCAGCCCGCGCGCACTCAACCCACGGGTGTCCCCTCTTACTGAGTACCTCGTGCTCAAGGCCATGGCCTTAAGGCCTGATGACAGGTATCAAAGCGTGTATGAGCTGATGCGAGATCTGACGATGGCCAGGAACCTTTCCGTCAGCAGGAGAACTCAGAGCGGTCTGGCCCTGGTCTGGTCGAGCCTTCTGCCCCACAAGTGGCTGTCAGTGGGCGTCCTTGTCCTTCTCTTCTTGGCTCTGGCGATGACCATCCTGCGCCCACAACCCATCTTCTAGCCACTGCACAGCACCCGGGGACGCTACCCACCTCTAAGCCACACCGCTCCGCTTGGCAAGAATGTTAGGAGCACGCTGAGAAAGAACAGGGCTGCCCTGGGGGCCGCTCCCTGCAAACCCATGATGGACGTCGGGTTGAGGAGCCCAAGCCCGTACATAATGTAGCCCACCAATGCCAGTGCTACCCCATAGAGGATCAGCTGCACCTCTCGCTCCCAGCCCCTACGCCGCCCCCGGCGCACCCGGACGCCCAAGACATTGCCCAGAACGGTACCTCCAGCCAGTATCACGAAATCGAGCCAGTCGACTGGATGACTTGCCGGTCGGGGAGGCGGCGCCGGTGGCGTGGGCGTGGGCGCAACCTTCGTCGGGGTCGCAGGCACAGGAGTCACCGTGGGCGTAGGGGTGGCCGTCGCTGTAGCCGTTGGGGTGAAGGTAGGAAAAGGCGTCACCGGAAGGACCACACGTACGATCAGCGAGTCCGACACTGCCTCTCCGCTCTCTGCACTGACTTGCAGCATTCCCGCCGGAGCGGGCGCGTCCAACACGAAACGCGCCCCGGCCACTCCAGCAACGGTGTCCGTGACCACCTGGGGCTCGACAAAGACGTCTCCCCCCACATAGCCGCCTCTGAACTCCACTTTCGTGCCGTCAGGCACGACATTTCCATTCCGATCCAGAATCGCCCCGGTGCGAACCACCAGAGCCTCTCCGCCAACGTAGAGGGGCTGGTCAGACGGGGGAGAGAGCCTCTCCAGCCCGAAAGTCTGGCCAGCGGCTGGCTGCAAAGCGGAGGCTAGTTGGTAGTCAACGCCGGGCACGTCAACTGGCGCAGCTCCGGTAGCAGCGAACTCCATCTCGAACAGGGGCCGGAGGGAAGACTCAACGCAGGGCCCCACCTTCCCGTAGACCGCATAGTATGCGGTAAGCATGGCAACATCGGCGCTGTCAAGGTGGTATGGGGCATCGTAGGCAATGGCCACTACCGTCTTTCCGGTCAAGTACTGCTCCCTCGCCCGAAGCAGATCCTTCACAGCCCCTGAGGCCGGGAAGTCGTCAGGGTCGTACTCGGGAACAGCAAGGATGATCCACTCAGCTTCTTGAAACTGCTGCTCTATCAACTCTGTGTCGGCCCCCGGAAGGCTGCCGGCCAACCACTCCGCGATCTGCCCGAAGCCGACGGTATGGACCTTGTCCGGACTCACCTGCCCTGCGCCTTCCGGACCATAGAGACGGATCATAGTGCTCTGGAGGGTCTCCGGAGCCGCAACCTCACTGGGGTAGCAGCCCGCGAGACACTGGACAATGAGGATGTCATCCTCCGGAGTCGGCGGCCGTGGCATACGTGCTCGCAGCTCGTCCTGGTGCGGGTATAGCAGAGTCACCGCCTCATCCGCCATCTGTCTAACCGACTGTGCCCCCTGGCCGACCGCGGCCGCTGCAGCATCGGAGTCAACCAGCACCTGCTCGAGAGACAGGCTCCCGTACAACTCAAGCTTGGCTTGCAGTATCCTCCTCACTGATTCGTCCACCCACGGGCGGAACGCCGGATCGGACCTGTACCGATCCTGGAAGTACCTTATCGTCTCCACCATTCTCGGGAAAGCATCGGCCTCCCAATCACCGGACAAGGAGAACTGAACCAGTGGGAGGATGTCGTTGCCTGCCATCAAAGCCTCTCGGGCGACCCTGAGATGAGGAAAGCCTGCCCGCTCGGCATCCAGATGCTCCTTGATGGCCTCCGCCCCCAGAAAGTCGGCCACGAGCAAGCCTGTGGAACGCCAATTGGCGAACTCGGGCAGAGCCATGGCCACGCCCAGCCCGCCCTCGTCCAGCGTGAGCGGATCGCTGAAGAACTGCATGTTCTCCTGGAAGGCCAGGCACCTTATGTGACCAACCATCAAGCCATCCGTGGTGCCCAAGGGATCATCGGAGCGGTAGGACGTGACCGCGGCGAAGGGCACCAGTTCAGAAATCCGCATCTCTTCAAGTGTCTTGTTGATAGTGGCTACCTCACTCTGGGGGTCGCGACCGCTCGCGCCGTTACCTGGAAAGTGCTTGGCTATCGTAACCGCTCTTCCGTCACTGCCTTCATGCACGCCCCTCACGTACGACCGCGCCAGCTTGCCCACCCAGTACGGACTGCCGCCATACACGCGCACACCAAGATCGCCTCGCTCACCAGACCTTGGCGTGTCCAGGACATCGACTACCGGTCCCAGGAGCATGTTGACTCCCACAGATGCCAACTCCTGGCCGACGACGGCCCCGGTGGCACGAGCGTTCTCTTCACTCCATGATGCACCGATGGCCA
>CAYGQI010000003.1:22653-30339 GCA_964351925.1 uncultured Anaerolineales bacterium
ACGACGGCCCCGGTGGCACGAGCGTTCTCTTCACTCCATGATGCACCGATGGCCATGTTGCTGAGTATGGGAGTGAAGCCGCTGCGCAGCTCAGTGTGCGGATAGCCATTCCCTTCTTGCTCCAAGGCGATGAAGAGTGGCACGAAGACCTCTCCACTATCAATGGTGCGGCCGCTGGCCTGATAGGCCAGCCTCTGCAGCTCGTTGGCAAGCTGAGATACCTGCTGCGCCAAGGGCTTCTCCCCGTGATTGTCGAAGTTGCCACCAGATTCCGTGATCAGGATGGAACCGACCTTGTAGTCCAGAATCAGCTCCGCGATCCTGCTCTGCTCGGAAGTATCTGCTCCCGTGAAGTCGACCATGAATATCTGTCCCACCCGCTCCTCGACCGTCATCAGGCTCATGATGTCGTCAACGGACACTCGCTGTGCATGAACAGGATGGGGCACCACCGAAGAGAAGATGGCACACAAGAGCAGGATTCGAGACAGAACGCGCGCCCCGCGCCTCATCAACTCGGGATCCCCTTCAGGCTCAGTAGATCCAACGGCCGTCTTTCTGAACGAGCGTGCCGTCGAGGTAGATCTCCCCGCCCACACGCAGGTCCTTTATCATATCCCAGTGCAAAGCCGATTCATTCTTGCTGCCCGTCTCCAGATAACCTCTGCCCAGAGCCACATGGACGGTCCCCCCTATCTTCTCGTCGAACAGGATGTTCTTGATGAAGCGATCTATGCTATAGTTGTTGCCAAGACCGAGTTCCCCAAGATACCTGGATCCGCTGTCCATGTCCAGCATGGCCCGCAAGTAGTCTTCTCCCTTGGCAGCAGTGGCTTTCACCACTCTGCCGCCCTCGAACCAGAGATGCACCCCTTCGACTTCACGGCCGCCGAACGCCGGATAGATAGCGGGATAGCTGAACGAGATGTGTCCTTCAATACTGTCCTCCACCGGCCCTGTGAATACCTCTCCGTCGGGCATGTTCAGCTTGCCGTCAGCGCTGACGAAGGTGCGCCCCTTAACACTCATCTTCAGATCGGTGTCCTGTCCTCTGATCGCGACTTCACTGCCCGTTTGGAGCAAGTCTCTCAGGCTCTGTTGATCGCGAGCGAACTGGGACCAGTCCCGATCCACGGCGTTGTACACGAACTCTTCGAACTGCTGCAAAGACATCTCGGCATCCTGAGCACCACCCGGGGTAGGGTATAGTGCGACCACCCAGCGCGTGTTGTCGGTCAAATAGGCCCGGACCCTGGCGTCCGCTGTGCGCCAACGGGCCACTCGTGCTGGGTCGAAGCCACTGAGCATCTTGGTGTTCGCCGGGGCAAGTATCTGGATGTACACGTCAGTATGCTCGGCCAGATGCATACCCAAGGAAGGAAACATGCCCAAGCGCCCGTCAGAAGCGTTGCCCAGCAAGACTTCTCTGAATTCCTCCAGTTGAATATCGGTGATGATTTCTCCGGCTTCCCTCTGAACCAGACGTCGATAGATCTCCACCACCAGCGGTTTTGCGAGGTCGCTGTACGACCGAAGCAGTACAGTTTCACCGTCACCAACCTCAGTGCAGGAATCCACCAGGATCTCCGCCAACCTTCGAACCCTTTGGTCCACCATTCGAACGAACTCCTTTCTCACCCAACACGCGGCCCTTTGGTCCGGATTTTATTGCAGCGTTCCATTACTGTCAATGACCTACACGCTCGACGCGGTAACCTCCCTGGCGATGTCGATGGAGGAGGCCTTCCTGGGTCCTGTGCCGGGGGCCATGAGCCGACTGTCGGACCAGGACGCCAGCGGCTAGGTACGGTAACCTGCGATGTGCCGCCGGCATCGACAGTCTGCACATACAGAAGATCGCCGCCTGGCGGCTACTGTCTAGCCGCTGAGCAGCGATCACCAAATTGGACTGCTGAGGGTCCCGAGCTACGGTCAGGCGCTCCGAGCTCGCCAGAACAGACTGCCGTTCGCGCGGCCCGTTCTCACGTCACAGTCGATTGGGTGAGCCCGGTCAGCTGCGTCGCTTGCGAGGGGAATCGGCCGCAGTGCATGCCGGTATCGGGCCCAGCCATCGAGAGTCCAGCCTTGGTACCCCATCCGTGCTTTGGACTCCAGCCAGACAATCGACAGCGCTAAGCACTACCGCCGACAACCTCGGTGCGACCTCAACCCACTCGAATCACCACCTCCCCGTGCCTAACCCGCCAGCGGCGGTCCCGTCCTGGGTTGTGCATATGGGCCACTCCATATGCCTTGCGAGGGCTCTATCCGTAGGCCGCCTTGAGCTCCTCTTTGACCAGTTCCTGGACCTCATGTTGCAGCGCTGGGTAGCCCGCGTAGCCCAGCCTCTGAGCGAATCTCGTGACCGTAGCGGGATCCACATCGAGACGCTGGGAGAGCGCTGAACCGTTCATGAACGCTGCCTCCCGGTACTCCTGGGTCAGGAAGTCGGCGATCCTCTTCTGGTTCCTTCCTAGTCGGGCGTAGTGTTGTGCGATCCTTTCTCTGAACATGGCAAACCTCCTATTCTTCCTGCTGTTCTCGCCGTATGACCGTGGGAAGACCGATCCCGGACAGCTGGGATCCTCAATAACAATTATAGCGTATCTACCCCCATTGCGCAAATCCGTCTCAAGTCATGGTAGGGGCGTTCCCGTGGGTGGTCTCCCCGGACTCCCCAGACCCCTTCTGCTAGCCGCGTGGCATGCATCGCCGTGACAGCCTACCATTGCAGCTGACAGGGGCCACCCTCGAGGCGTCCCAGAGCGCGACTTCAACAGTCCGCCGGTCTTCCGTAAGCACCATACCTTGCAGTGTTGACCCTCAACCGACACCCCTGTGAGATCAGGGCGAAACTCTTGCACTCGGCATACCTAGCCAGTATAATGACCGCGGTAAGAAACGGGAGCGGTGCCCAGACTATGAGAACCACTGTGGTCATGCCTACCTACAACGAGGCCGAAAACGTCGTTCAGATCGTGGCAGAGCTCATGACTTTGGGGGTAGATGGTCTGGAAATCCTGGTCATTGATGACGACTCTCCTGATGGAACCGGACAGATAGCGGACGATCTGGCAGCGCACCATGCTGATCGAGTGCATGTGATACATCGCCAGGGGAAGATGGGCCTCGGCACGGCGTATGTGACAGGGTTCCGGTACGCCCTGGATTCCGGTGCGGACTACGTGATCCAGATGGACGCCGATTTCTCCCACTCTCCGTCCTACGTGCCGGCCTTTCTGGAGAAGATACGCGAATGCGACGTGGTTATCGGGTCACGTTATGTCGCGCACGGCAGAATCGACGAGCAGTGGAGTCCCTGGCGCCGCTTTCTCAGCTGGGGAGGGAACGCCTATGCCCGGTTGATCACCGGACTGCGGATACACGACGCCACCGGAGGGTTCAGGTGCTTCCGACGGGACGCTCTCCTGGCATTGGACCTTGATCGAATCCGTTCGGAGGGTTACGCCTTTCAGATAGAGGTCGCGTACGCATGCCAAACCAAGGGGCTCACCCTAGGCGAGATTCCCATCTACTTCGAGGACCGTTCCATGGGGCTCTCCAAGATGAGTTGGCGCATCGTCCTGGAAGCGATGTGGCGTGTTTGGCAGATGAGGTGGCGCTACCGGGGCGGCAAGAGCCGTTCACCAGACGGGGTCGGTAGTTGATCCGCAGGGAGAGACTCAAGGACGTCCTGGTCGTCCTCTTCTTCCTCGCGCTCCCACTACTTCTCTTCTGGCCCGTCACCATCGGCGACAGGAGCCTCATTCCTTTCGACAATCTCTATGCCTTCCAGCCGTGGCAGACCTTCGCTGAAAGCATGGATGTCGGCGTTCCCCACAATGAGCTGCTGAGCGACCTGCTGCTTGAGAACTACGCCTGGAAGACTTTCATTGTCGAGGCTCTGCGGGACAGCCAGGCACCCTTGTGGAACCCCTACCTCTTCACTGGGGTCCCGTTCCTGGCAGCGGGCCAGCATTCAGCTCTCTATCCCTTCAGTATCCTCTTCTACATCTTGCCTGTACCCCGCGCGTACGGATTGTTCACCGTGCTTCACCTGTTCCTTGCCGGGCTGCTGATGCACTTCTTCGTGCGCAAGCTGGGCGTCGGCAGACTCGGTGCGACCGCCGCTGGAGTCACGTATGCCCTGAGCCTCTTCATGATCGTGAGCGTCGACTTTCCTATGATTATCGCTGCGGCAACGTGGCTCCCCCTCGTCCTCGCCATGACGGAACTCGCCATCAAGAGCCAGGAGTCTGGCACATCGCACAATCTGCTCATTCCCTGCGCCCTAGGTGGCGCGTTGGCTCTGGGGATACAGTTCCTGGCAGGGCACGCGGAGATGTCCTATTACGTGGTCATGGTTACCTCCTTCTATGCCGCCTGTCGCCTGGGTATCCTGTGGTGGCGCACGAGGGCACTGCGGCAGACTGCACTGGTCGCCATGACCCTGGGGGCCATGGTAGTCCTGGGAGTGGGCCTGGGAGCCGTCCAGCTCATTCCCTTCCTGGAGTTGGCAAGAGTCAATTTCCGGCAGGGCGCTGCAAGCTACCAGGAGATCATCGGCTGGGCGTATCCCTTGCGCCAGGTGATCACCTTCTTCGTCCCCGACTTCTTCGGCAATCCCAGCCACCACGGCTACTTCGATGTGGTGACTCGCCAATGGACCCCTCTCACACACAATGCCTACGGACAACCGACAGACACCATTTTCTGGGGCATCAAGAACTACGTAGAGGCTGGCAGCTACGTAGGGCTTCTGCCGATCCTTCTCGCCGTGGTGGCCGTCATCCGACGAAGGGGACGATATGTGTGGATATTCTCGTGTCTGGCAGTGCTCTCTTTCCTGCTGAGTTTTGGCTTCCCGCTCTATGCTCTTCTCTACTACCTGCTGCCAGGTTACAGCCAACTCCATACGCCGTTCCGATGGGTGTTCCCCTTCGCCGTGAGCATGGCTGTACTGGCAGGGTTGGGAGTGGAGGCTCTTGGCCAGAGCGTCAGAGCAGCAGAGCGTTCCCGGATCAGAGTCCATGCTCCCCGCGCTCTCGGATGGCTGGCTTCGGTGGTAGGGGCCATAGGTCTGGCGTCGCTCCTCTTGGTCTTGCTCGTTCCTGGCCCCTTCATCACGCTGGGCGATGGCCTGCTGGCCAGTTCAGACCTTGCCAGACACTCCTTCCCGGACGGGCAAGCGTTTCTCTCATACCAGTGGCGAAACCTATTGCTCTTCAGCCTGTTCCTGACGGCTTCGGGGGCGGTATTGCTGGTGAGCCACTGCCCTTTCAGGTTGCCCGGTCCCTTGCGCGCTCATCAGCTCTGGAAGCCGCTGGCTGTTATCGTTCTCGTCCTGGACCTAATGGTTGTCGCGCGAGGATTCAACCCTGCGGCAGACGTTCGCCTTGGAGAGTTGACACCCCCTTCTGTGGAGTTTCTTGAGGCCGACGATGAACTGTATCGCCTGACCTCCTTCAACGCATCTGGAGAGAAGACCCTCAACCCCAACGTGGGGATGTACTACCGCCTGCACGACATCAGGGGATATGATTCCATTATTCCCAAGCAGTACGCGGACTTCATGGGGCTTATCGAGAACCAGGGAGAGCTAATCTACAATCGCATCGCTCCACTGTACCGGTACGATTCCCTCGATTCCCCTCTCCTGGATCTCCTCAACGTCAAGTACGTGATCTCCACCCAGCACATCCCAAACCCCGGCTACACCCTCGTCTACGACGGTGAGGTGCGCATCTATCGCAACGACGATTATCTGCCGCGCGCCTTCATCGTCCACCGCGCTGACGTGATAGAGGACGAGGGCTCACTACTCCAGGCGCTGCAAACGCTCGATCCGAGAGAACGTGTCCTCCTGAGTGAGACCCCTCCCCAAGAGTACCTGTCCAACGGGGCCTACACCCAGGCCTCGCACCCGCCGGAGGTTCGTTTCAAGGAGTACGACCTCAATGACGTCACACTTGAAGTGGGGATGACCCAGGCTGGCTGGCTTGTGCTGGCCGACAGCTACTTCCCCGGGTGGAAAGCCTTCCTCCAACTCGACGACGGAAGCGAACAGGAACTCGAGATCTTCAGGGCAAACCAGAACTTCCGTGCCGTATACCTCACTCCAGGGCTCAACGTTGTACGATTCGGCTACAGCCCTATGTCCCTCAAACTGGGCATCTACGCCAGTTTCATGGCCCTGGTAGTCGTCCTCTCCGTGGCAGGATTCTGGCTGTGGGGGCGTCTATATCGGGAACGGGAGGAGGACCCCGTCATCAAGCGTGTGGTCAAGAACAGCATGACCCCCATGGCCACCTCCTTGCTCAACAAGATCATAGACATCGCTTTCGCCATGTTGATGCTCCGCATTCTGGGGCCCGAGGGGGCAGGGAAATACGGTTTCGCCGTGGTCGTGTTCGTGTCCCTGGAGATCCTGACCAACTTCGGGCTGAACACCTTGCTCACTAGAGATGTTTCCAGGGATCACACTCAGACGAACCGCTACCTTAGCAACACTGCCATCCTGCGGCTGATCATTTTGCTGGTCATCACGCCCGTCGTGCTCCTATTCCTTCTGGCCTGGCGTCGCCTCTTTGCCCTGGCGGATGACACCACCGCGACCATCCTTCTTCTGACCCTGAGCCTGATCCCAGGTAGCATTTCCGCTGCTCTCACCTCCGTTTTCCTAGCCTTCGAGAAGATGGAATATCCCGCGGCCATTACCACCGTTACCACGATTATCAGAGTCAGCCTGGGCGTAGTTGTCTTGCTGATGGGCTTTGGCATCATCGGCTTGGCAGCCGTGGCTATCGTCACCAACATCGTCACCGCTTTGATACTGCTGTGCCTACTGGTGCGCCTGGTTCTGCGTCCGCGGCTGGAGTTCGATGCACGGTTCAGCCGAGAGATGGTGGGTACCTCGTACCCGTTCATGATCAATCACCTGCTGGCCAACCTCTTCTGGCGTGTCGATGTGACCTTGCTACAGCCCATGAAAGGGGACACCGTGGTCGGCTGGTACACAACGGCGTATCGCTTCCTGGACGCACTGAATATCATCCCCTCAACCTTCACGGTGGCCATCTTTCCCCTCATGTCTCGCTACGCGAGAGAGGCCAGAGAGGCGCTGGTCCGCACTTACATCACCTCGTTGAAGGTGCTGATCATCGTCAGCCTCCCCGTGGCCCTCCTGACTACCTTCTACGCCGACTTGATCATCCTCATCGTCGGTGGACAGGCGTACCTGCCCCATGCAGCCATCGCCTTGCGCCTCGTCATCTGGTCGATACCGTTTGGTTTCATTAACAGCATCACCCAGTACCTGCTCATCGCCATCGACAAGCAACGTTTCCTCACCGGAGCTTTCGTCGTCGGTGCGAGCTTCAATCTCGTGGCGAATCTACTGCTCATTCCAAAGTACAGTTACCAGGCCGCGGCGGTGACCACGATTCTGTCGGAGATCGTGCTTCTGCTGCCCTTCTACTACGGAGTGCGGAAGCATCTCTCCGCCATCCCCTGGGTGGGTCTGGCATGGCGGCCGGTGCTCAGCACACTGTTCACCGGGGTCCTGGTCTGGATCATGCGGGACCTCACCTTCCTGCTGCTGATCCCTCTGGCACTGGCGACCTATGTGGGGCTCCTGGTGGTGACAGGCGCCTTCTCCCCAGAGGACGTCGCCTTGATGAAGAGTCT
>CAYGQI010000004.1:0-24103 GCA_964351925.1 uncultured Anaerolineales bacterium
ATGCCTGTGGCACGGAGTGAGGTATTTATCGCTGCTCCGCCGGAAGAGGTGTGGTCCCTGATCAGCGATCTGGAGAGAGGTCCGGAGTGGAGTCTGGTGACGCTGGAGTGCAAGCTCACCTCTGGAGGTCCTCCTGGCCTGGGCTCCAGGTACAGGTCGCTGAGTAAGTTCGTGGCCAGCAGAGTGACCACTGAGCACAGAATTGTGGAATGGGAGCCGGCCAGGAAGATGGTCTCCAAGGTTACCAAGGGCGGGGAGTCAACGTTCACCCAGCTCTGCGAGCCGGAGGGCGAGGGGACCGTCCTCACCATGATCAACGAGTTCTCCCTTCCTGGCGCAGTTCCATGCTTGGTGGCCGAGAAACTGGCCGAGCAGGTCACACGTACGCTGGCTGACGAACTCGCACGGATCAAGGAGGTTATGGAGCAGTCGCGCCGAAGAGCGCAGATTTCCTCGCTGGAGGGTGGTGTAGGGGAGTGAGGAGCTTATCGAGAGAGTCGATGAAGATCCTGGTGACGGCCACTCTCGACCAGTGGGGAGTCGACAGGCTCTCTCAGTACGGCGAAGTGGCCAATGAGGGGTTCGGCGACAAGAAGAGGCTTCTGGCTGGCAGGAAGCTGGTACGTGCTCTGGAGGGGTTTGATGTCTTCGTCACCGAGGTAGATCAGGTGCGTGCCAGAGTGCTGGAGGAGGTGGACCGCCTTCAGGTGATCGCCTGTTGTCGCGCCGATCCGGTCAATGTGGATGTCGCAGCGGCAACTGAGAGGGGCATACCCGTACTCCACGCGCCTGGCCGCAACGCTCAGGCCGTGGCCGAGCTCACGTTGGCTCTGATGCTGATGAGCCTGCGTAACATCCCACAGGCCATGGACATCCTGCGGCAGGAAGGCGGGCCACAGGGCATGATCAAGATGGCGGTGACCTTCTTCGACCTGAAGGGCAACGAGATGTGGGGAAAGGTGGTGGGGATCGTTGGACTTGGTGCTGTGGGCAGCGAGGTAGCGAAGCGGCTGCGCGGTTTCGACGTCGAGTTGCTCGTGTACGATCCCTACGTCCCGGACGCGGCGGTGGAGGATCTGGGCGCCAGGCGAGTGGACCTGGTCACCTTGCTGGCGGAGGCGGACGTGGTGACTTTGCACGCCCCGCTGTCGGCGGAGACGAAGGGCATGTTAGGCCGTGAGCAGTTCAGACTGATGAAGCCGACCGCCAGGCTCGTGAACACCGCCCGAGCGGAACTGACCGATGAGGAGTCTCTCTACGAGGCCCTGACAGAGGGCAGAATCGCCGGTGCGGCGCTGGACGTGTTCGTCCAGGAACCGCCACCCCCCGACTATCCGTTGCTCCAGTTGCCCAACGTCATCGCCACTCCTCACATCGGTGGCAACACACATGAGATCCCAGTGCACCAGTCCCGAATCGTGGTATCCGACCTGGAGCGTCTGTTCTGTGGAGAGCGACCACTGCACATCGTGAATCCCAGCGCGCTGGAGGGCTTTTTGCTGGCGTGACCAGGCCGAGGAACCAAATCCAGGCGACGGCTAGACTATTCGTGAGAGGGTAGACAGTACCGGGAGGTCTTTGCATGGCGGGTTACGAATCTGCTGCCGAGATGGAGAAGGTCATCGTCAGGTGGCTCGAGTTCATACGAGAGGATGATGCCGTCAGCGAAGGCAGCGGGGGGTATGACGTCTCCGTGGAGTTCGAGATCGAGGATCTCGATTTCTTCTTCCACATCCACTTCCAGGATGGGAGCTTTGCCGGCGGCATAGGGAAGTTCCCCGGCGAGGTGATGGTGGAGCTCTGCATGTCAAGCGAAGTGTTCGATGGCATGTTCAGCGGTGAACTGGATGCCACCACCGCAGCGATGTCAGGGGACCTCGCCTTTGCGGGGGACGTCGCCGCGGCCATGGGGTTGCAGAGTCTCCAGGATGATCTGAATCGTATCTATCTAGCGGCCAGGGGAGAATCTGCCTAGGTGCCCTCGAAGCCGTATCTGCTCAGCTGGGACGCCGGCAGCGGGAGCTACCGGTGTCTGGTCGTGGACGCGCAAGGCCGGCAGGTGGCCCTCAGCCGCGCCCAGGCGCACGCGGTGCGTGCTGAAGATGTGCCTGGGAGCCTGGAGTTCGATCCACAGCGGATGTGGGATACCTTCGTCCGGCTGACACGAGAGGCACTGATATCGGTAGCTGCACGAGAGATAGCCGCTCTTAGCGCCACGAGTTTCCGGGACGGCGTGGTCTTCCTCGATCCCCAAGGCCAGGTGCTGTACGCAGGCACCAATCGCGATGCCCGGGCGGTGGCCCAGGGCTTCGAGATGGCCCAGGCTCACGGTGAGAGGATCTACTCCCTGAGCGGTCGATGGCCTGTGGGAACTGACGCGGCAGCTCACCTGCTGTGGATGAAGAAGTTCCGGCCTGAGGTATATCAGCGCATCGACCGTGTGCTGATGGTGAGCGACTGGCTGATCTACCGGCTCTGTGGAGCCTTCAGCTCTGAGCCCAGCAACGCTTGTTCGACTCTCCTCTTCGATGTCAGGGATAAGAAGTGGTCCACGGAGTTGGCCGAGTTGCTGGAGCTGTCCGGGGCGATCTTCCCTCCTCTGTTCTCGCCAGGCACCGTCGTCGGTCACCTCGGCGGCCAAACAGCGGATGCCTTGGGCCTGCTCGAGGGCACGCCAGTGGTCGTGGGGCTCGCCGATTCGCAGGCGGCGTCTCTCGCGTGCGGCGCTGTGCGTGATGGAGACACTGTGGCCGTCGCTGGTACCACAATGCCTCTGCAGATGACTCTGGAGGAGCCTCTGATGGACCAGGCCCACCGAACCTGGACCGGAGCCCACGCTCTCCAGGGTCTGTGGAGCCTGGAATGTAGCGCTGGGCTGGCTGGGATCGCCTATGAGTGGCTGTGGCAGGCGTTCGGCGGGGGCGAGCCTGCAGCGGAAGGCTACGCGACGATGAGTATTGAAGCAGAGAGCGAGCCACCCGGTTCGGTGATGGCTTTCATGGGTCCCTGGATCGCAGATCACGGTCGTCTGGAGTTCCCCTCGCGGGTGGGGTTCCTGGCCCCCTTTCCTATGACTCTCGATGCGCCCTTGACCAGACCCAGGATGGCGCGAGCCGTCCTGGAGAACGTGGCCTTTGCCTTGCGGGGTAACCTTGCTCAGCTCCAGGAGATCTCGGGCCGGGAAGTCAAGGCCCTCTCCCTCTGCGGAGGGCTCACCAGGTCCGGGCTCTTCACCCAAATGGTGGCCGATGTTTGCCAGGTTCCGGTGAAGGTGCCTGCCATCCGGGAGGCTTCGGGATTGGGGGCGGCGATGTGTGCGGCAGTAGGTGGGGGCAGGTATGACAGTCTGGAACAGGCTGCGGAGGGGATGGCGCAGGAGGCGGAGGTATTGGAGCCAGATCCTGCCGTGCGTGTGAAGTATCGTACCCTGTACAAGCGGTGGCTCAAGACGTATCAGCGCCTTCTGGGCCGCTAGAATGAGACCGGCAGGTGTGCCAGGACTGAGAGTAGAAAGCCTGGGATTCCATCGAACGAGAGGTTTTCCATGGGAGAAGACATTACTCAGCAGATGATTTCCATTGTTGATGAACTCTATGACGCAGGGCTGATCACTCCCAAGGGTGGTAACGTCAGCGCTCGGATACCGGATGTAGACGAGCTATGGATCACACCCACGCAACTATACAAGGGTGGCTTGACCGAGAAGACTCTGATCCGGGTCAATCTGAAGGGCAAGAAGCTGGAGGGCCTTGACAGGCCCTCGGTGGAACTCCCCATGCACCTCCTCGTATATCAGGCCAGGGAGGACGTGCGTGCTGTGATCCACACTCATGCGCCAATGGCCACTATAGTAGGGTTGTTCGACGAGCCGATACCTGCTATCACCATCGAGGCCATCGCACTGGCTCAGGTGCCCGTCGTCCCTTTCCTGCTCTCGGGGACCAGGGAGCAGTCACAATCCATAGTGGAGGCTCTAGGAGATGGTGCCGCGGTGCTGCTTCGGAACCATGGTCTGATGACCGTGGGCAAGGACCTGCGAGAGGCAGCCAGCAGGGCCCAAATACTGGAGTTTGCTGCGCGGACCGTAGTGCTCTGTCGCCTTCTCGGGGGCAAGCCGACGGTGATACCCGAGAAGCTGGCTGAGTTCCTCAAGAAAGTCGTGGGGTAGACCGGCCGACAGACCCGCGGCCATTCAGGCGACTGCCAGTTGAGGGGACTGTCCTAAGCGACAAGAGCTTGGAGCTCTTTTCCTTCAAGGGTCTCCACTTCGATGAGCTTCGAGGCCAGATTGACTAGTTTGTCCTTGTTCTCGCGTAGGATGCGCAGGGCTGTCTCATGGGCCTCGGTGATCAGGCGATGCACCTCTTCGTCTATCGATCGCGCGACTTCCTCGCTATAGTTGCGCTGCTCTCCGATTTCCTTGCCCAAGAAGACCAACTCCTGCTTGTGCCCGAAGGTCAATGGTCCGAGCTTATCGCTCATGCCGTACTCGGTGACCATCTTCCTGGCGAGGCGCGTGGCACGCTCCAGGTCGCTGCTGGCTCCGGTGGTCACGTCCTCAAAGATGAGTTCCTCGGCCGCTCGCCCTCCCAGTAGCCCGGCCAGTTCGTCCTTGAACTTCGAGCGTGGCATCAGGTATCTGTCGTCCTCGGGCAGAGGCATAGTGTAACCCAGAGCCATCCCTCTCGCCACTATGGAAACCTTGTGAACCGGGTCGCAGCCTGGCAGGAGGGTCATGACCAGCGCATGCCCAGCCTCGTGATGAGCGATGATCCCTTTCTCTTCGTCGTTGATGAGGCGGCTCTTGCGCTCTGGACCGGCAATGACTCGCTCCACCGCCTCCTGAAGCTCATCCATGCCGACAGCGTTCTTGTCCCTCCGTGCTGCAAGGATCGCCGCTTCATTGAGAAGGCTTTCGATGTCGGCTCCCGAGAAACCGGGGGTTTGCTTGGCTATGAGAGCCAGGTCCACAGAGTCGGCCAATGGCTTTCCCTTGGCGTGGATTGCCAGAATGGCCTTGCGGCCGATCATGTCGGGAAGATCCAAGACCACGCGGCGGTCAAAGCGGCCAGGCCGCAGCAGCGCGGGGTCCAAGATATCGGGGCGGTTCGTGGCGGCCATGATGATGACGTTGGTATCGGTATCGAAACCATCCATCTCCACCAATATCTGGTTCAAGGTCTGCTCTCGTTCGTCGTGACTACCCCCGAGCCCAGCTCCGCGGTGGCGCCCCACGGCGTCTATCTCGTCCACGAATACTATGCACGGGGAGTTCCGCTTGGCCTGGTCGAAGAGGTCTCTCACTCGCGAGGCGCCCACGCCGACGAACATCTCCACGAACTCGGAGCCACTGATGCTGAAGAACGGTACCTCCGCCTCGCCGGCGACCGCACGGGCCATCAAGGTCTTGCCGCAGCCCGGTGGTCCCACCATGAGCACACCCTTCGGAATGCGTGCTCCTAGGGCGCTGAACTTGTCAGGTTCCTTTAGGAACTCCACGACTTCCTCTAGTTCCTGTTTGGCCTCCTCCACGCCTGCCACATCCTCGAAGGTGACGGTCGGCTGATCGCCGGAGAACATCCGAGCACGGCTCTTGCCGAAGGACAGCGCCTGGCTGTTGCCCGACTGGGCTTGGCGCATCATGAACAGCAATAGACCACCGATCAGCAACAGTGGCAGGAAGGAACCGAAAATAGCCAACCAACTGCCCCACTCGCTGGGACTCTGTACCTCGATGGTAACGGCGGTCAGCATCTCCTGCGTTACGCCGAGATTGGTCAGAACGTCTGTCAAGTCTGCGCCGGGCTCTTTGCGCGACACCACCTCGGCCCCACTGGTGCGGGTGATCCTCAGTTCCTCACCCGAGATTACGATCTTGCTGATCCTGCCATCCTTTATGTCCTGAGCCACAGTGGTAATGGGCACTGAGCTAAGGCTCGTGGAGGCGCTGTACACGTTGTAGAAAAGGGCAGCGGCAATCACCGTGATGATCAGGTATATGAGCCCATTCCTAATCCATCGTGAACTCACTGTAATCCCTCCGCAGAGAAAGGCTCCGGCGTGATGTACACTCACAGCACCTCGCGGGGCCTCACTGCACACAAGACTGTAATACCAGTATACCACAAAACGGGTCAGAACGCTACTGTCTTGCGCCGTTTGGTATGCGGCAATGGGGGAGACCCGAGTTGACGGCATGCCGACGAAGGCAGTTCCAGTCTCATGGGCGAGCCGGGCAAATGTGAGCTTCGGCGCTGTGGCAGTTCGCCGTCAGGAGGATCCAGGAATCACCAGAAATATCGCAAGTAGACCGCGAGCCACAGTGGGATCAGGCCCAGCGTGGCCACCAGGGCCACTATTCCCACCAGACAGCCCGGGAAGTCGATGGGAAGGCGAGCACCCTCCTCAGCACCCGCGGATTCCGCATCGACAGGCCACGAGTAGGCGTCGTCCTCTGGGCGTGGATGGACGCCCATCCCGGCCACGGCTGCTTCGTCGATCTGGACGGCTTCCATGAATTCCCTGGTTGCGCTCTCACGCTGGAAGTCACGCAGGGCCTGCGCCAGGTCACCCCCGGTGCGATAGCGATCTGTCGAAGTCTTGGCCAGAGCCCGGTGGACTATGTCGCTCAGGGAGCCAGGGATGTGCGGGTTGGCGACGTGGACCAATGGGGGCTCTCGCCGAATGTGCTGCTCTGCTACCTCGGCGAAGAGTTCGCCGTGGAATGGTGGTCGTCCGGCGAGCATCTCGTAGAGGATGATCGCTGCGCTGTAGACATCTGAGGCTGGTGTGGCCCTGCGCCCCATCAACTGCTCCGGGGAGAGGTACAGAGCCAGGTATGGTGAACGACCTGTCTCCGCAGCCGCAGCAGGGACGGCCTCCAAAGCGCGAAGGTCTGAAATCCTCACCTGCCCATCGGTGGACAACAGGACATTGCGCGGGGTCAGGTGTCCGTGTACGTAGCCCGCCCGATGGGCCGCTCCTAGGGCATCACAGATAGGAAGGGCGAGGTCCAAGGCCTTCTTGGGGCCGGGCAGGGGGTGCGAGGTTAGAAACGATTCCAGGTTCTCTCCCTCGACGTACTCTGACACCACGTAGTGGAGATCCCGGTCGCTGCCGATGTCGTAGATGTCAACGATGTTGGGGTGGGATAGGGCCGCCGTGGCCCGCGCTGCGTCCAGAAAGCTCTCGGCGAAGTCAGCGTCGGCGGCGTAACGCTCACGAAGCACCTTGACGGTCACTGTGCGGTCCAGCGACGTATCTAGGGCTTTGTAGACCACAGTGTGTTCGCCGCGACCGATTTCGGCTAGATGCCGATACCGTCCCTGGAGCAGAGTCTCTGACATCTCACCTTCTGGCCAAGCGCTCTGACTGGATGGCTCGACGTCCATTTTATCTCGCCCAAAGCTGCCTGTCAACCCCTGGAGGGCACGAGGCGGCCGTGGGGCTGCGGCGAAGTTGACTAACGGACAACAAGCGTGCCTTGATCTCTGCGTCGGGGCTGGCTCCTCGTAGGACAGAGACCGCCATCAGCTCCTGTGAGACGCCTTCACTGTTGGCCACGCAGGAGTCCCCGGGTCCTCCCTCTTGTCAAAGCTCAGAGATTTGCTATAATGCAGGACGATGTCAGCCCCGATGCTTAGTCGCTTAGACAGTTATGTCGCCAAGGTGGAGGAGCACCTGGCGAACACTGATGAGACCACCGCCAGCCCCGTCCTCGTCATGCTCACTGGGCTACCCGGAACCGGCAAGTCCCATCTCGCACAGCGGCTGGCCGAGGTCTTGCCCTTCGCCATCATCGAAAGCGACCAGGTGAGGAAGATCCTCTTCCCCGAGTGCGAGTACTCGGGCGAGGAGAGCCAATGGGTTCACCGCACCTGCCATGCGGTCATGGAGAACCTGCTCAAGAAGGGTGTGCGGGTCATCTACGATGCCACCAATCTTCATGAGCGACATCGAGAGCAAGTGTATCGGCTGGCCAATGGCACGGAGGCCAAGCTGATCATCGTCAAAGTCGTGACACCGCAAGAGGTTGTCTCGGACAGGCTCCACAGCAGGCACGAGGCCCCCCAGAACGATCGGGACATCTCCGACGCCGATTGGAGCGTACATCAGCGCATGGCTCGGCGGGTGGATCCTATAGGTCGCAACTACATCGTCGTGGACACAAGTCAGGACCTGGATGCCGCAATCACCAAGCTTCTGCGGCTAATGAGGTCTTAGCACGAGAGCATGAAGTACGTTACCGTTCTCCTCGCTTTTGTACCCATCAGCATCGTGGGCTCTCTGCTGCACTGGGATGATCGCTTGGTGTTCTTTGGCTCAGCTTTGGGCATCGTCCCGCTCGCCTGGGTCTTGGGCAAGGCCACCGAAGAACTTGCGGCCCGCACAGGGCCGCGCGTTGGAGGGCTGCTGAACGCGACGCTGGGCAACGCCGCCGAGTTGATCATCACCATCTTCGCCATCCGGGAGGGGCTGCTAGAGTTGGTCAAGGCTTCGATCATCGGCTCGATCCTGGGGAACCTCCTGCTGGTGCTGGGTCTCAGCGTCCTCCTGGGTGGACTGCGCAACCGGACTCAGTGCTTTGATCGCTCTGAAGCAGGACTGAACGCGACGATGATGGTGCTGGCCCTGATCGCCTTGATCATTCCGTCCATCTTCGGTCATGCCATTGAGGTAGAGAACCTGGCGGCGGTGGAATGGCTCAGCCTGGGCGTGGCACTGGTGATGATCGTCATCTACGTACTCAGCCTGGTGTTCTCCTTCATCTCTGTCAGCGGTGAGACTCTCAACCAGGGACACGCTAAGGCCACTTGGTCCCGTCGGAGGTCAGCAGTGGTCCTTGTTGTTGCAGCTCTCTTGGTGGCCTGGCTGAGCAAGATTCTGGTATCAACGGTGGAGCCGGTGGTGGAGTCGCTGGGTATCACCGAGTTTTTCCTGGGGGTGATTCTCATCCCGTTGGTGGGCAATGTGGCGGAGCATCTGGTTGCCGTTCAGGCAGCATTGAAGAACAACATGAACCTTAGTCTCGCCATCTCCTTTGGCTCCAGCATGCAGATTGCGCTGTTCGTTGCCCCATTGCTCGTCTTCGTCAGTCTGGTCATGGGCCACCCGCTGACGCTGATCTTCAACCAGTTTGAGCTGCTGGCCCTGGGCGCGGCGGCCGGCATCGCCGGCCTCATCTCACTCGATGGTGAATCCAATTGGCTGGAGGGGGCGCAGCTACTGGCCGTCTATGTGATTGTGGCGCTCGCCTTCTTCTTCCTGCCGACGGGCGGCTCTGGTCTCTAGGCCGCGAGGGCGACTCGCGCTATGCTGGCGAACCTATGGGCCATCCCCGCTGGGCGAGGTGGGATGTGGGCCAGAAGGGATACCTCTCCCGTAGTGCTACGTACCAGGTAGTCCATTCTCTGTTGCCCTGACGCCTTGCTCATCCAGGGACCCAGCTCGCGATCCACGGGGCCACACGCACACGGAAGGCTGATCAATCCCATGAGCCCTCCCCGGGTGGCAGGGCAGGTACTGCTGCGCCAAGGGGACGGTACCATATCCCCAAGTAGGCCACCACTTCACCCTCTTCGTTCTCTTCCTCCCCAGGGTGACCTTCACCTCCAACACCTCAGTGTCGTCGCCCCTTCGGATGATGGTGAGGACTACCTCGTCTCCGGGAGCGTGCCCTTGGATCACGTCTGCCAGATCGTGGTCCCCATCCTGCGCCACACCGTGGCAAGGCCGGCCAGCACCAAGGCCACGGTGTATGGCAGCCGCGTGCGACGGGCCAGCATGGCCACGAGAAAGATTAGGAGCAAGAGGGAGACGAAGGTGAAGTGAGATGCGGATACTTCCATGCCGGCTCCGGACGTCAGTTCCCCAAATCTCCAGCCCGCTTTGGCTTCACAGCAGTTCCTGGCGACGTAGGTCCCATAACGCCAGCAAACCAACACCGATGGGTAGCCAGAAGGCGATGAAGCGAAACAGCAGTGTGGCCACGACCACGATACTGGAAGGGATGCCAAGGCTAGCGTAGACCGCGGTCAGCGAGGCTTCTGTCACGCCAATTCCCTCGGGCATGAGCAGGAGGCTAATGATGTAGTTGGTGATGACGTATCCCACGATCAGCACATCGAGTTTGATGGGGAAGCCGAGAGCATAGAATACGAAATACAAGGATGCTATGTCAGAGAAGAGAGTCAAGACACCGTAGGCCAGTGCCTTGCACGTCTCCAGGGGCTTGCGGCGAGCCACCTCGATCGCCTCGTAGAAGTTGTCGACGCTCTTAGTCAGGCCTGTCGGGTTGTAGATGCTCCTTTTGGCTATCTTGCTGACGGGCACATCAATCAGTCTGGCTGTGACGTCCAGACTGCGCCGCAGCAGACTGGGACGCCTGTAGAGCACAACCGCCAAGAGGTACAGGCCTACCATCAGGCCAAGCATGGCCGCGGCGACCCGAAGTTGAGTTGCGCCCATCAACTGGCGACTGAGGAGATACATCAGACCCAGGCAGAGGGAGGTGAACAGAATCACGCCAGTCATCAAGTTCTGGAGGATGAGCACCACGGCAAGACTTCCGAGGGACAAACCGTGTCTGTCGAAGAAGCGGTACCGGATGTAGATGCCCGCCGCGCCTCCGGCCGAGACGATGCGGTTCGCCGAGCCGCCAGCAAACATCAGCTCCACGAACGGCCACAACCTGATATGATGCCCGAGAAAGTGGAGGAGCTTCTGAGTGTAGAGGGCCACAGCCACGTAGCGCAGGCCTTCGGCCGCCACCGCTAGTATGACGAAGCCTGCCTGCGCAGAGGCCAGCATGGCCAGAGCCTCTCGCTCGCCAGTCAGTCGCAGCAGGAGGAGAGCAACCCCTACTCCGAGGATGAGCAAAAGGAGTAGCTTCTTGAGGTCTAGTCTCAGCGGGGTTTCCAGTTCGCCGCCGTCGGGTGGCGAACCTTTCACTGCGACGTCCACATAGAGCCAGCCCCCCCGCCTGAAACCGCCAGCATGCCCGCTGCGACGCAGGCCATGACCCCCATGATGATCACGAAGGACATGGGGTGACTGTCCAGTGGAAGTTGTGTGAGGTTCATGCCGTAGATGCCAGATATCACGGACAGGGGTAGCATGATGACGGAGAAGATGGTCAGGATCTTCATCACCTCGTTAATGCGGTTGGAGGTAAGCGACTCCAGACTCGTGCTCAACCCTTCTACTACCTCCCAAAGGTCTTCCAGACGCTCCCAGGTGTGAACGGTGTGGTCGGCGACGTCTCCCCAGTAGACGTCAAGATCGCCTTTCAGGAACTCCCAACCTTTCCGCTCCACCTGCCACGCTCATCGATGTTGAAGAGCCCTGTCCGACGATAGAGCTCCGCGGGCCATTATACTCCCTGGTTGGGGCCCGAGCAAGCAGTCTCGGCCCAGGCCTGCTGTTTGGAGCCAGAGACTCGCGCCGAACCGCCCGCGGTCACTGGGTCATGGACGGCGGTCCAGTAGCTCTTGCTTCCTGTGCTGAGTCACGCCCGTGCATCGTGCTCGATTCGCGACACATCGTCGATCCGCCTCTCGGGGATGTCCGAGGCTGCCTGACTTGCTCGAAGAGCAGGCCTGCGCCCCCACCATACTCCATGAGTTGGCAGCGCGGCAGAGGTCGTCGAAATGTCTAGATACTTGACAAAATGTAGAGACGCTTGTATACTATGCACGCGCGGAGGAGTCCCCGTGGCCGCGCTGGTACGCTCCTGCCACCTTCTGAGAGGATTGAGGTGTGCACGTGCCGGAAGAGATCGACTCTCACCTCAAGAACAAGATCTTCGCTTCCTTGAGACCGGCAATGGCTGCCATTGTGGATCTTCTCGGTCCCGGATGTGAGGTAGTGCTGCACGACATGTCGGACCCCGATGCGTCTATCATCGCCATCGAGGGGGACGTGACGGGCCGCAACATCGGCGCACCATTGACCGACTCTGGCTTGACCTCTTTGCGATCCCCTGAGAGCGGACGGGTTTACTCGTATACGACGGTTGCCGAGGGAGGAAGGGTCATCAAGTCCTCATCGGTCTTCCTCAGCGACGAGAAAGGCACCATCTTCGGTGGCCTGTGCATCAACCTGGACGTTACCCCCTTTCTGACCTTCGACCGTCACTTGCAGGGCCTTCTCAGGCCAACTGACGACGATGTGCCGGCTCAGACTTTCGGCAGCGATGTTGGCGAGGTGCTGGACCAGATGCTCGACGACGCCATTGCTGCCACCGGGATACCGATCTCGCTGATGCAGAGAGCCGATCGCCTGAGGGTTGTCCGCACTCTGGAGGAGAAGGGCGCTTTCTTGCTCAGGAGAGCGATGCCCCTCGTTGCGGAGCGCCTGGGCGTGTCCCGGCACACGATCTACAGTGACCTGGCTGAGATAGAGGCGTCCAGAGTAGAGCGACAGCACGCCGAGGCAGCGACCGCCGAAGAGCCAACGTGACCTGGGCATAGTGCACGAACGTGCTGTACCGTGAGCTGGCATCGCGGGGCAGGGACGAGAACGATGCCATATGGTGAAGCTGCCCTCAAGCACGGGCCCGTCGAGTTGCTCGGAGTGGTGGATGGTGATGCTGGGGTTGCTGGCTGTGCCAAGCGAGCCAGCCGTCTCAACTGAGCCGACGAAGGGTGGAAGGGACCGACCATGGATGAGCAGAAGGTGCGAGAGGTAGTCCTGGAATCCGGTATCAAGGTCAAGCCGATCTACGGTCCCGAAGACGTGGCCGACCTGGACCAAGCAGAGGAGATCGGCGAGCCGGGCGCATATCCTTTCACTCGGGGCATCCACAAATACATGTACCGCTACCGCCCCTGGACCATGCGCCAATACGCTGGCTTTGGCAGCCCCCAAGAGAGCAACGAGCGCTTCAGGTACCTCATCGAGCACGGACAGAACGCCCTCAACGTGGCCTTCGATTTGCCGTCCCAGATGGGCTTGGACTCCGATGCCCCTCTTGCCTGGGGCGAAGTGGGCAGGGTGGGTATGGCGGTGGATAGCCTGCAAGACATGGAGCAGGCGTTTCAAGGAATTCCACTGGACAAGATCAGCACGAGTCTGACCATCAATGGCGTAGCCGCCATTATGATGGCCATGTACTTCGTGGTGGCTGAGAATCAGGGAATTCCACTGGCAGAACTCCGCGGCACCGCGCAGAACGACATCCTCAAGGAATACATAGGTCGAGGGACGTGGATCTTCCCTGTAGAGCCATCGATTCGTCTCATCGGAGATACCATAGAGTTCTGTGCAGAGCATGTCCCGTATTACTACCCCGTCAGCGTCTGCGGTTACCACATACGTGAGTCTGGCGCGAATCCCGTTCAGGAAATCGCCTACGCCTACGCCATTGCCTCGGCCTACATTGAACACGTTCGCGAGCGCGGGCTGGACGTGGACGACTTCGTGGCCCGCCTATCCTTTAACTTCGACATCTGGGGCAACATCTTTGAGCAGGTGGCGAAGTTCCGCGCCGCGCGTCGCCTCTGGGCAATGATCGTTCGCGACAGGTTCGGGGCCACCGATCCAGGGGCCATGCAGATGAAGATGATTGCCGGTGGCGGCGGAGGTGGATTGACTATCGAGCAGCCTGAGAACAACATCGTCCGGGGAGCGTACTATGCCCTTATTTCGGCCCTGAGCGGAACGCAAACCATGGCCCTCTGCACGTATGACGAAGCCTACACCATCCCCACGGAGAAGGCGGCCCTGATAGGGCTCCGCACGATGCAGATTCTGGCGGAGGAGATGGGGTTGTGTGACACCGTGGACCCTCTGGGAGGATCCTACTATGTGGAGCGTCTCACCACCGATCTCGAAGCGAAGATCGTGGAAGAGATGGAGCGAGTGGAGGCTATGGGGGGCATCGTCAAGGCCATCAGCGAGGGCTTCATTCAGCGAGCGGTGGCGCGCCAGGCCTATCTGTACGAACGGGCGATCCAGAACGGCGAGATCGTCAAGGTTGGCGTCAACAAGTACCGCATCGAGGAGGAGGAGCGCGACGTAGAACTCCACGAGTACAGGCCAGAACAGGCTGAGGAGAAGATACGCCGTCTGAACGAACTCAGGTCCCAGCGTGATGGTTCAGAGGTCACCGGGGCTCTGGCAAGTCTGCGTCGTGCAGCCGAAGGGGAGGCAAACCTCATGCCCTACATCATGGACGCCGTGCGCACCTATGCCACGGTTGGCGAGATGACTCAGGTGCTGAAGGATGTCTTCGGTGAGTTCGAGGAACCCGTCGGCCTCTAGAGTTTCAGCGGGGGCGGTATCGACTGCATGCGCAAGCCAGTGGACTATATGAGAAACTGGGGGATGTGGGAAGATGCGTATCGGCATTGACGTCGGGGGTACCTTCACGGACATCGTGTTGATAGACGACCTCAGTGGTCGCATTCGCTATACCAAGGTCCTGACCACTCACGGTGACCTGGCCAAAGGCGTCATCAGCGGTATCGACAAGATCCTGGGCATGGCGGAGAGTTCCTTTGATCAGGTGGACTACTTGGTCCACGGGACCACCATCGGCACCAACGCCCTCCTAGAGCGTAAAGGGGCGCGGATGGGACTGTTAACCACTGAGGGGATGCGCGATATTCTGGAGATAGGACGTATTGAGCGCCCCGCTGCCGGTCTGTACGACATCTTCGTTGATACGCCGCTGCCTCTGGTGCCGAGGTATCTGCGACTCGAGGTGCGGGAGCGAGTCGGGGCCGACGGCGAGGTGGTCGTACCACTGGACGAGGATTCAGCCCGCCAGGCGGTGCAGTTCCTCAAGGACGAGGCTGTGGAATCCATGGGCATCTGCTTTCTCTTCGGCTTTCGGAACCCGGCACACGAGGAGAGAGTACGGGAGATCTGTACGGAGATGTTCCCCGAGGCCGCTGTCACCATCTCCTCGGAGATCGCCCCTGAGTTCCGCGAGTTTGAGCGGACCTCTACCACGGTGATCAATGCCTACCTGGCGCCCGTCGTGGAGCGCTATCTGGACAACCTGGAGGGTCAGCTCCTGAGCCGGTATGGAGACGTCGATCTCCGCATCATGCAGGCCAGCGGTGGCTCCATGACTACCGACATGGCGAAGCACCGGGCGGTGAACATAGTCAACTCGGGACCTGCGGGCGGTGCACTGGCAGCGGCGTACGTGGGACGGTTGACGGGCGAAGAGCAGTTGATCAGTGTGGATATGGGTGGCACCAGCTTCGATGTGGGTGTGATAGACCACGGAGAGCCGCGCGTGGCGCCCGAGAGCCAGTTCGAAGGGTTCCCGGTGAAGATACCCATATTGGACGTGGAGGCCATCGGGGCTGGAGGCGGTAGTCTGGCGTGGATCGATCAAGGTGGTGCACTGAACGTGGGGCCGGAGAGCGCCGGGTCCGCTCCAGGTCCAGCCTGCTACGGGTTGGGAGGGGAGCGGCCGACGGTCACCGATGCCAATCTCGTGTTAGGCCGGCTCAATCCCGACTACTTCCTGGGCGGGGAGATGAGGTTGTACCCAGAACTGGCCGAGAAAGCCATCATGAAACACGTGGCCGAGCCCCTCGGGGTGCCCCTGGAAGAGGCGGCGAGCGGCATCATCCGTGTGGTCAACGCCAACATGGAGCGCGCGATCAGCGTCAACTCCACCGAGAAGGGCTTCGACGTGAGGGAGTTTGCACTCTTGCCCTTCGGAGGGGCAGGTCCGCTTCACGCCGTGGAACTGGCACAGGACCTGGACATGAAGAAGGTCGTCGTCCCCCCCTACGCTGGAACCTTCTCCGCGGTGGGGCTGCTCGTGGCCAACACTCGCTACGACTATTCCTCCACGCTTGCCAAGAATGAGGACGAACTGGCGCCCGAAGAGCTTCTGATGTCCTTCCAGGCGCTGGAGGCTCGGGGAAGGGAACAACTGCGGTCTCAGAAAGTGTCTGATAATCAGATCGAGATCGTGTGGTCTGCCGATCTCCGGTACGAAGGTCAGTCATACGAGATCGGCACGCCGGTGACTCGCCAGGATTCCTTCACCAGAGCTGATATCGAGGAGATTGTGAACTGTTTTCACGACTTGCACTACCGCATTTACGCCTACGGCTCCGTCGATGAGAAGGTGGAGTTCATCAACCTTCGCGTGGCCGCCATCGGCAGGGTGCCAGAGGTGTCTTTGTCCCACATTGGCACCGGTGATGGGGACGCCGAGGTCGCGCGCAAGGCTACGCGCTCTGTACACTTCCCCACGCAGGGGTTTATCGATGCTGCCATCTACGATCGATCTCTCTTGCAGCCGGGTCACGTCGTCAGCGGCCCGGCGCTCATTGAGGAAGTGGCGTCCACAACGGTCATCACACCGGGGTTGGAGGGGACGGTGGACGAGTACGGCAATATCATCATCCCTCTCTCCTAGAGCATCGGCGGCGGTTTGGCTGTCGCAGGAGGTATCAGGTGGCCTACAAGGCTGATTTGATCACTATGCAGGTCATACGCAACGCCATGGAGCAGGCGGCTGACCAGATGGGTCGGACCCTGGTGCGGACCGCACGCTCGACGATCATCAAAGAGACCGAGGACATGACCTGCTCGATCTTCGACCGTCATGGCAACACTATCGCCCAGGCCCACCATGCACCTATGCTCCTCACCGGCTTCGAGCTGGGGATGCGGGCCCTGGTCCAGAAGTACAGGCCAGAGGACCTGGACGAAGGCGATCTCATCATGTTCAACGACCCCTACTCGGGCGGCCAGCACGTCATGGACATGGTGACCTTCGCGCCAGCTCACTACAACGGAAAGTTGGTGGGGTTCACGGGCAGCATCGCCCATCACTCAGACATGGGCGGAGCCGTGCCGGGCGGAACCGCTGGTGGTCTGACTGAGATCTACCTCGAAGGTCTCCGCTTCCCCATGGTCAAGCTCTATAAGAAAGGGGAGGAGGACCCCGAGTTGTTCGGGATACTCAGGAACAACATCCGGGTGCCGGACAAGACTCTGGGAGATGTTCGAGCACAGGCCTCGGCCGATTTCGTGGGGGTGCAGAAGCTCCGTGACATCTTTGAAAAATACGGCGTCGATGTGGTCAGCAAGTGCCAGGAGATGCTACTGGACTACTCGGAGAGCCGCATCCGCGCCGGTCTGAGGAAGCTGCCCGACGGTACATTCAGCGGCGTCGACTGGATTGATGACGATGGGTTCACTGACGAGCCGATCAGACTGCAGGTGAACATCCACAAAAAGGGCGACGAAGTGGTGGTCGATTTCGAGGGCACTGCGAAACAGGTCAAGGGCAACATCAACTGCCCCATAGCCACAGTTCATGCTGCTGTCTACTATGCCCTGATTGCCGTCATTGATCCTCACGTGCCGCCAAACTCGGGCTGCTATCGTCCCTTTAGAGTGGAGGCTGAGGAGGGGCTGATCGTCAACCCTCGAATGCCTTCCGCCATGGGCGCCAGGACCAACACGTCGCAGAAAATAGCCGAAGCCATGATGCTGGCCCTGTCCAGGGCGGCGCCCGACAGGGTGCAGGCCGGTTGCCACGGCCAGATTACCAACTGTGGGTTCAGCGGCTACCATCCCAGGACGGGCAAGCGCTTCGTTCTGATCGACATTCAAGGCGGAGGCGCGGGCGCCAGGCCTACCAAGGACGGGCGGGACGGACAGGACTCACACCTGGCCCGCTTCAAGAATACCCCGATCGAAGCCATCGAGCTGGAGTACCCGGTGCGCATTAGGAGATACGATTTCATCCCCGACTCTGGAGGAGCGGGCAAGTATCGCGGTGGGTTGGCAGTCCGTCGCGACTTCGAGATACTGACCGATGACGTTTCCCTGGCCCGGTATGGGGATCGACAGCGCTTCGGTGCCTTTGGTCTCTTCGGGGGGAAAGAGGGAAGCAAGGGCAGGTTCGTGCTGAACCCGGGTACTGCCCAGGA
Source organism: uncultured Anaerolineales bacterium (assembly GCA_964351925.1). Classification (GTDB taxonomy): domain Bacteria; phylum Chloroflexota; class Anaerolineae; order UBA7937; family B3-Chlor; genus JAUVXJ01. The sequence continues at coordinate 17,916 of CAYGQI010000004.1, forward strand.
GAGACCCCTCAAGTCCAAGGGCCTGGACATTCTCAACAAGGGTGACGTGGTCAGCCTGCGGTTGCCAGGGGCTGGCGGATACGGCGATCCCCTGGAGCGAGATCGCGAGTACCTCGTACAGGATGTGAAGGATGGTAAGGTCACCCTCGAAAGCGCTCGAGACGACTACAAGGTTGTCATCGATGCCGAGACTCTCCAGATAGACGAGGGGGCCACCAAGAAGTCGAGGAAAGGGTGAGCTAGTCATGGCCAACTCCATCCTGGACAACGTCGAATACTCCGAGAATGATGGAGCCATCACCTTCAAGGACGTGCGCTACATGCTCATCCGGCCCGACACTGTTGTGGATTTTCAGAAGGCGGTGGAGGCCGAACTGGGCGACCGGACAGCCGAGATGATGATGGCAGGTGGTTTCACCGGAGGCTTGCGATCGTCCCGGAGGTACAAGGAGGTCTTCGACTATTCAGATGAGGAGATCGTGGCTTTCATGTGCAACATGGGTCGCGAGATCGGGTGGGGCGACTTCGAGGTTGAGGAGTTCGACCAGGAGGGGAGGAGACTAGTCGTCCTCGTCAGGAACTCTGCTTTCGCCGAGGCGTACGGCAATGCGGATCGAGGCGTATGTCATCTGATCCGTGGCGTGATGGCCGGTATGGCAGCCGGCATATTCGGTGGGGACGTACGGTCAGAGGAGACTCAGTGCCGCGCCAAGGGGGACGACCAATGTCGCTTCGTCATCGTCGGCTGATGACATGTCCGTCGAGGAGGGCAGTACCGCTCGTGGCCGCTGAACCGCAAGGCGAGACCAAGACAGCAGGTCCGGAGCGTCCAGAGAAAGGGAGCGTCGTTTGAGCGAATCGAGACAGGAAGTACTACTTGGGAATGAAGCCATTGCACGGGGCATCGTGGAGAGCGGATGTCATGTGGTGACGTCCTATCCCGGTACGCCGAGCTCGGAGATCCTGCCAGCCGTCGTGCGCTTCAAGAAGGAGCTGAGCCTCAACACACACGTGGAGTGGAGCATCAACGAGAAGGTGGCCTACGAGGTGGCCCTGGCGGCCAGCTACACCGGCAAACGAGCCGCTGTAGTTATGAAACAGGTAGGCCTCAATGTGGCTGCTGATCCCCTGATGAGCTCTGCCTACACCGGGGTCAAGGGCGGGTTCGTCATTGTCTCCTGCGATGACCCTGGGCCTCACTCCTCGCAAACGGAACAGGACACTCGTTTCTACGCCCTGTTTGCCAAGGTGCCGGCCCTCGACCCTTCCAGTCCTCGCGAGGCCAAGGAGATGGTCAAGGCCGCCTTCGAGTTGTCCGAGAGACACCGTCTGCCGGTCATTCTACGGCCCTCAATCCGCGTCTCCCATGCCAGACAGAACGTCGAGTTCGCGCCCGTGGCCACGCTGGAAAGGCCTGCCGACTTCGTGAAGGATCCGGGGCGCTGGGCGGCAACGCCTCGTTTTCGCCTCCAGCTGCACAAAGAATTGAATGAGAAGCTAGACAGCATCCGTGAAGAGTTCGAGACCTCCGATCTCAATACCTCGTTGCGGGGGCAGGATCGCAGGCTGGGGTTCATCGCTTGCGGGAGCTGCTACTCCGTCCTGAGAGACACATTGAAGGAGTGGGACCTGGAGGGAAGGTTCCCCATCCTGAAGATTGGCACGGCCCACCCTCTTCCGCAGAAGCTAGTGGGGGGCTTCATCGCGGGCTGCGAGCAAGTGCTGGTCCTCGAGGAGCCGGATGCCGTCGTCGAGCTGCAAATCCTGGACAAAGGCAAGGTGGTGGGTCGCCTTAACGGTGTGGTGCCCGCCGCGGGTGAGTTGACCCCGGAGGTGATATGCCAACTCCTGGCGCAGAAGGCCGGCGAACTGGGCATCGAGCTTCCGCAGGAGATCGACACGGGCCACCTGGCTCAACTTGTCGCCGATCTCGGTTTGCCTGTGCGCCGACCACGGTTGTGCCCTGGTTGTATGCATCGAGCGGCCTTCTTCGGGATGAAGAGGGCTCTCGGATCCAAAGCCATCTATCCCGGCGACATCGGGTGCTATACCCTGGGCCTCAACCTCAACGCGGTGGACACTTGTCTGGACATGGGAGGGGCGGTCACCATCGCCAGCGGCCTCTACCAGGCATATCACCAGGACGGCAAGGATGTGCCCATCGCGGCCACCATTGGCGATTCCACCTTCCTGCACTCTGGAGTTACCGCCCTGTCGAGTGCTGTCCATAACGGAGCCCGCTTCGTCCTGGTGATCCTCGACAACAGCACCACGGCCATGACCGGCATGCAGCCCACGGCCGACTCAGGCGTGCTGGCTGATGGAAACATGGGTCAGAGGGTCGCCATCAGGGATCTGGTGCAGGCGTGCGGGGTACGGTTCATCGAAGAGGTCGATCCGTACGAGGTCAGGGAATTCGAGGCCCTGGTCAAGCGCGCACGCGAGCACACGCGGAAACCCAATGGGGGTATTGCCGTGGTCATCGCCAAGCGTCCGTGCGTGTTGTACGACGCCAGCCCTCTCCAGGACAACCCGGTGCGCGTCACGGTATCTGAGGACTGCGACGGCTGCGAGTACTGTCAGATTGCCTTCGAATGTCCGGCTCTGGTTCTAGACGAGAATCTGGGCCGGGTGGTGGTAGATCGTCGGGTTTGCGTCAATTGTGGAGTGTGCATTGAGGCTTGTCCAAAGGGGTGTATCGTTGAAGCCGGAGAGTGAGCTGGACGCGAAACTGATACTGGCTGGTGTGGGAGGGCAGGGAGTGCTTTTCGCCACCAGCATTTTCTCAGAGACTGCCCTGGCACTGGGTCACGACGTGGTGGGTTCCGAGACCCACGGCATGAGCCAGCGTGGCGGGTCGGTCGTCTCGCACTTGAAGATAGGGGCATACGAGAGCCCCATGGTTCGCCACGGGACTGGCGACTTGCTCCTGGCCTTTGATTGGCAGGAGGCGTATCGCACTTTGGCCTTCCTGCGGCGCGGTGGGCTCTGTGTCGTGAATGGCCCGGGCGAGGGTTTCTGGGACCCAGGGGTGAAGGGTTACCTAACGGCCAACGGCATCGCGGCACATGTGTACGCGGCGGACGATGTGGCCATGAGTATCGGGTCACCTCGGTCTGCGAACCTGGCCTTGATCGGATACGCGCTGAGCGTTCCGGAGATGCCCTTCGCTCACGCCGATATCAGGGCTACTATCGAGCGTATCACACCATCGAAGTTCAGAGAGGTCAATCTGAAGGCATTCGATGCTGGCTATCGGAGGCAGCGATGAAGTGGGAGAAGTACATCGTTCCCGCCTCGCTCGAGGAAGCGCTGAGGATACTAACCGAGTATGAGGGCCAGGCGAGGGTGATTGCAGGCGGGACCGACCTGGTGCCGCAGCTAAAGAAGAAGGAGCGCAAGGTCAAGTGCCTGGTGGACGTCAGCCGTCTCGCGGAACTGAAGGGCATCCACAACCAAGGGGGCGTGATCAGGATCGGCGCTGGCGTAACTCATGAACGGATAGCTGCATCGCCCCTGCTGAGAGAAATGGCGACCGCGTTGGCTGAAGGTGCCGCAGCGGTCGGATCGCCGCAAATACGCTACATGGGAACAGTGGGCGGCAACATTGTCAACGCCCAGCCGGCAGCGGACACGGCCATACCTCTGCTGGCCTTGGGTGCGGAGGCCGAGATCGTCAGCAGCGGTGGCGTTCGTCGAGAACCTCTCCAGGACCTCTACGTTCGGCCAGGGGTGTCTAGGGTGGATGCCAGTGCAGAGATCCTGGTGGCCCTGCGCTTTCCCGCTCTGGACGGAAAGCGTGGCTCGGCGTTTGCCCGGCTGGCGAAGCGGAGGTCCCTGTCACTGCCCATACTGAATGCTGCTGTGGTCGTCAATCTGAGTATGGACGACAGACTCTTCGAAGACGTGCGACTCGCCGTCGGTCCAGTGGCACTCACCCCCTTCCGCGCTCGCAAGGCGGAAGAAGCTCTCCGGGGCATGCCGGTGGACCGGGAAGCCATTGCGCAGGCGCTGGCGATCGCCAGTGAAGAGGCTCAGCCACGCGCCAATCCTGTGCGTGGTTCCGCTGAGTATCGTCGGGAGATGGTGCAGGTCTTGCTGAGACGAGCTCTGGAGCGGGCCGTGGCCTCGGCCCAGAGCTGAGCAAGACCGAGACAGACTAGAGGGGGCGCAGACTGGTGGAAACGCTGACCATGCGACTGAATGACGAAGAGGTTGCGCTCGAAATCATGCCTGACGCGTTGCTGGTGGATGTGCTCCGCGACCAACTGGGGCTTATTGGCACCAAGGAGGCGTGTGGCGAAGGTGAGTGCGGAGCGTGTACGGTGCTCTTGGACGGTCAGCCTGTGACTTCCTGCCTCATACCCGCTCTTAAGGCTCAAGGGCGCGAGGTATACACCGTGGAGGGCCTGGCCTCTGGTGGGAATCTCCATCCTCTTCAGAAGTCCTTTATCGAGCATGGAGCTGTCCAGTGCGGGTATTGCACGCCCGGCATGCTCATGTCGGCTAAGGCGCTTCTGGACCGGAACCCACATCCTACGGAGGATGAGATCAAGGAAGCGATCTCTGGGAACCTGTGTCGCTGCACTGGTTACGTGAAGATCGTGGAAGCCATCAAGGCAGCCAGTTCAGACTGATCGGAGACGATGGAGGGAAGAGGCATGTCGGAGGAGTTCTCCTTCGTTGGCAAACGTGTACCGAAGCTGGACGCACCTGGCAAGGTGACCGGGCAAACCTTCTATGGCCATGACATGAAGCTCCCGCGGATGCTCTACGGCAAGATCCTCCGGAGCCCACATGCGCATGCTCGTGTAGCGCGCATCGACGTCAGCAAGGCCAGGGCGCTGCCTGGCGTGAAGGCGGTACTCACGGCGGCGGACATACCAGACATAAGGATTGGCTGGGCACGTGACCACCCTATTCTCAAGTCAGACAGGGTTCGTTCCGTGCGCGACGAAGTCGCGGCGGTAGCGGCTGTGGACGAGGACGCAGCCCTGGAGGCCCTGGAACTGATCGAGGTGGAGTACGAGGAACTCCCAGGAGTATTCGATCCTGAGGACGCGATGAAGCCCGGAGCGCCCTTGATCCACGCCGATGCCCCGAACAACATCCAGGAAAAGATGCGTCAGTCATACTACCATGGCGATGTGCACAAGGGCTTTGAGGAGTCCGACGTGGTTATCGAGGACCGCTTCACAATGCCCTTCGTCACGCACTGCTGTATGGGTACCTCCTTCTGTCTGGCCAGCTTCAGCCCCTCCGGCGACCTGACGATCTGGAGTTCCACCCAGATGCCGTTCCTCTACCAGCGTGATCTGAGCATGGCACTGGGCATGCCTGCCAGCAAGATAAGGGTCATCAAGGCCAACATCGGTGGCGCCTTTGGCAGCAAACTGGACATGTACCCCTTCGAGCCTATCTGCGTCCTCCTGGCACAGAAGACCGGGCGCCCGGTGAGGATCGCCTTCAGCCGTGAGGAGGAGTTCGTGGCCTCCCCTACGCGGCAGCCCGTCATCTGTGACATAAAGAGCGGAGCCAGGAAGGACGGCACGCTGACGGCCCGCCAGGTGAGCATGATTCTGGACAACGGCGCCTACAGTTCGTGGGGCGCGACCACACCTCTGGTGATGATGCTCACTATCTCCTCTCTCTATCGTGTGCCCAACGTGAAGTACGACGTGGTGGTGGCCTATACCAACAACCCCTACAGCGGTGCCATGAGGGGGTATGGCAATCCTCAAGCCACCTTCGTGGTGGAGTCCCACATCGACATGCTGGCCCACGAGTTGGGCATGGACCCCATGGAGTTGCGGTTGAAGAACGCCAACCAGCCGGGCGATGCGACCGGCCAGGGTGTGAAGATAACCACATGTGGCATGACCGACTGTATTCAGAAGGCAGCCGAGAGCGTGTCGTGGAAGGAGAAGCGCGCCAAGCCGGGAAACCGCGGGGTGGGGATGGCCTCCATGATTCACGTGGGAGGCGGAGCGCGCATCTACCCTTCGGACGGCTGCGGAAGCACCGTCAAGGTGGACGACTTTGGCAAGGTGACTCTCATCTCCGGTTCTACTGACATGGGGCAGGGTGCAGATACGGTGATGGCTCAGATCGTAGCGGAGGAACTGGGAGTGCTCGTGGAGAACGTGACCGTGGTCAACACGGATACCGATCTGACGCCTTGGGATGTG